>NZ_JFYC01000006.1:0-237600 GCF_000588535.1 Acinetobacter sp. 742879
CACATAGTCTTTACCATCAATTTCGCGGGTTTCTTTGCCTTCGGCTAAAAGTGTTCCAAAGCCTGTTGGGGTAAATACAGCGCCTAGGCCCATACCTGCTGCCTGAATACGACACGCCAGATTACCTTGTGGTACGACTTCAAGCTCGACCTTTCCAGCACGGTACAGTTCATCAAACACATAAGAGTCTGACTGACGCGGGAAAGAACAGATGACTTTTTTAACCGAACCGGCTTTAAGCAGTTTCGCCAGACCATAATCGCCATTACCGGCGTTATTACTAACAATAGTTAAATCTTTAACACCGAGTTCAATAAGACCATCAATGAGTTCAGCGGGTTGTCCTGCGGTACCGAAACCACCAATCAGAATGGTTGCACCATCTTTAATCTGCGATAGAACCTCGCTTAGTGAGGACTTACTTTTGTCAATCATTAGACAACTCCATTGTGCTCATTGAAGAAGAGATAGGTAAGAGAGTTAGGCACACTGAGGCGAGAAGAATAGATAAATATTTCACTCAATCCCGAGTGTTTCCCTTAGATTTCCCTTTTAAACATTTTTGATAATTTTCGTATTTTGATCTAGTAAGCTAGACACAGTTTTGTTCGCTATAAATATATTTTGTTCGATGATCGAACATTATCTAAGTAAATTACTCAACTAATCTTATAGACTTGGGATGTAAAAAAACATTAATTCTTATAAATAGATATATAGAAATGAAATATTTACTTAGGCTATTTTACACTTAAAACTACAACTTTTTATTCGATTTTTATCTTAAGACTGTGATTGTAAAATTAAACGTGCAAGTTCTAAATCATCAGGATAAGTAATTTTAATATTATCAGAACGCCCCATCACAACCTGCACAGTTTCACCCATATATTCGAGTGCACTTGCCTCGTCGGTAATAGCAATATTATTTTCTAAAGCGTATTCAATTGCCTTTTTGAGCTTCCCAATTTTAGCAATTTGAGGAGTTTGAGCTTGCCACAATGACTCCCGACTTACCGTCTTATTAATATAATTATCTACCCTAACCTGCTTTAACGTATCACGAACAGGAATCGCTAAGATAGCACTATGATTTGATTTAATTACTTGTTCGACAAGGGCATTTAAACATTCAATTGTTACACAAGGCCGTGCTGCATCATGCACAAGCACCCAATCATTTTCGTCAGCAAAAGTTAAAAGATGATTTAATGCGTTTAATACTGAATGGACTCGTTCTGCCCCACCCATACAAAAATGGGCCTTATCTATATTTTGAAATGCGAGAGTCTGAGCAAAGGTATCTTGGGTACCAATTGCCAGAACATAACCATTTAATGGAAGTTGACTTATGCGCCGAACAGTATGTTCTAAAACAGTCGTATTCTGAATATATTGATACTGTTTCAATTCAGTTTTAGAAAATCGACTTCCTGACCCTGCAGCGGGAATTACTGCCCACAATTTAGTCTGGGATATCTGGGGATGCAGGTGTCTCATTCGTTTCCAAATCAACTTTAGCGTTCGGGTCAATATAAATAGGCTTGTAATGGGTACTGATGGTACTCATTTGAACAAATGTCTCATGTGGTTTCACTAAACCAAGATCAAGGCGAGCATGTTCTTCTATTGCTTCTGTACCATTTTTCAGGTCAAAAACCTCTGCTGCCAAAATACGGTTTCGTTCTTTAAGCTCTTCATTTACTTCAGCTTGTTGCTGAATTTGTTGCATGAGAGCTTGATGAGGGAGATAGCCACCCTCACCTAACCAAAATTGATATTGCAGTATGGCTACTAAAACAATAACCAGTAGCAATATCAGTTTGCTTGAAGTGGATCGAAATACTTCTAACATATCATTAAGATTTTTAATTAAAAACTTTCGTTAAGAGATTGTATTGTATAGTAATTAAGAAGTAGCATGCGAAATTCCTGCAAAAATTTAAGCAAAATTATTAATGGGCATATTACTTTAATTGACCATTGTGACATGTTTCATTTTGTCAAAAATGAATGGAATTTGAAAGGGAAATAATATTTATAAGTACAACTGCTTATAAATCAATCTACGCACCAAAAAGCCCTCTTTTGAGGGCTTTTATAAATCGGTTACTTATGAGTATGTCTGTATCAAAAATTATAACGAACACTCAGCGTTGCATTTCGTGGTGTTCCCCAGTTCATTGAGTTTTCACCAATACCTTCATAATATTTCTCATCAAAAATATTATCGATGTTAAATTGAAGTTTAATATTTTTATCTACTTGATAGCCAAGCATCGCACTTGCTAAAACATAAGCATCTTGCTCAATGCGAGAGCTTCCACTACCCGTATAGTATTTACTCTTATAATTTAAGCCAAGTCCTGCACTCCACTGATTAAGTTTGTACTTAACAAATAAATTTGAAGTTGTTCGAGAGTTTGTCGTATTAACCTTCGTACCCTTTGCATCTTTTGCTTCAAAATTAGCAATACCGAAATTAACAGCCCAATTATCGTTAATTTCCCCATCAGCTTCAAACTCAAAGCCTTTACTTTCAACACCATCTACACCACGGTAAGCTTGCTCTGTAGTTTTTGTACCATTACGGACAATAAATACCCCAGGTATCAATTCAGCAAAATTAGACTGTTCTATTCGAAATACTGACAATGCTGTATTTAAACGCCCTCCAAACCACTCACTTTTTAAGCCAGCCTCATAACTCGTACCTTTAATCGGGTCAATATATTGATCATTTACATCTTTACGATCTTGAGGTTTGAAAATTTCTGTATAACTCGCATAGACAGAATGATCTTGGGCAAAATCATAAATAGCGCCAATATATGGTGCTAATTCATTGTTAAATTCACGGTTACCTTTGTCATTTTCAGACTTGTATTCCCAGTTAGATAAACGTGCACCAGCAATAATTTTCAAAGGGTCCAGAATTTGAAATTTTCCAGCAATATATGCCGCAGTTTGTGTGGTTTCATTCAGCGCATTTTTGCCGTTTAAAACAACAGGTTGAAGCAACTCTTGAGCTATATGATTATAGTTAAGCGGAGCACCTAAATATTTTTCAATGTCTTGGTTCTTGTTAGATCCGCCAAAAATATCTTTGGTCTTTTCATTCTTATTCCAAGATCCGCCAATAATAATTTCTTGTGGACGATTAAAAAGCGTAAATGGGGCATTAATAAAAACATCAATATTGTTTTCTTCACTCGCAGCTTTTGCGCCATATACAGAAACATAATCAGTTTTATTCTCAGAATTATCGTTTGGATTTTCTAATGGACTGGTGTTGGTTGCCTTGTCTACTCTTCCAGCTGTATATAATAACATTGAGTCCGTATCTTCTTTGCGGAAGGTATAAGCAATATTTAAATTAACATCACCAAACAAATTCTGTTTTAAGTTTGCAAACACTGCCGTTGTATTCACATCCCAATATGTCCAAGGCGCACTTACTGTTAAGCTTCTAGAAAAATTGGTACGGGTCCCATCAGTATAAAAAGCTGGTGTACCACCCCAGCGGATACCATCACGATGCAATTCTTGATATGTAGCTCCAAGCGACATACTTGTTTTATCGCTCAGATCATAATCAAGGGCACCATAAAATACATTCCGTTCTTTCTCATAAAAGTCCATAAATGAATTTTCATCAGAATGCTTCACAAACATACGTCCACGCAATGAACCATCAGCATTAAGCGGTGTAGAAATATCTGCCGAACTACTCCAAGATTTCCATGTGCCTAATGATGTACTGACATTACCAGTGAGTTCTTTTGAGTTGGCATGTTTCCGAATCATGTTCAGCGCCATCGCTGGATTTCCCGCACCTGTGGTTAGGCCATTAGCACCTTTCACCACCTCGACGCGATCATAAATATCTAAATCAAGGTCCCCTGTACCTAAATTAATCGTGCTCGGTATTCCATCTATTAAGTAATAATCTACCTCAAAACCACGCGCATAAACTTTCTGACGCTCATCAGTACGTGACGTCGAAACACCCGTAATATTGTTCATTAAATCTTGAAAAGAATCGATTTTCCGATCATCTAAATATTCACGGGTTAAAACCTTCACCGACTGTGGCGTTTCACGAAGAGATAAATTTAATTTTGTAGAAGTATTTGTGCTTTTTGCTGTATAGCTGCCCGAACCTTCGGTAACAGCGGAATCTTCTTCTGCTTGCACTTTTATCGTTTCTAAAGTGGCTGTTCCATTTGTCTCATCTGCATAAACAATTGAAGGAGCAATTAAAGCCATAGCAAGTGCTAAGGGATGAGATGTAAACGCTTTTCTAAAGGGCGGAGTGTACATAAGAAAATTCCATAATAACCAATGTGCTGTGCGAGATTCCTTAGTCTTTTGCTACTTTGGTCCTTGTTACACAGCAGCAAAAGTCGGCACAAAAATTAACATGAATGATAATTGTTATCAACAATATATTAATAATTATTCCTATTTGTTTAAATTAAATTATCAATGGTTCTAATCACTTATATATTTTCACTCTCTTCAAACCTTGTTTGGTCATCACATCTTTTAAATTTATTGCTCTTTCAATTAGCCAATAAAATGTTATGCAATAGTTTTATGATTAACTCAAAAAATAACAAACTAAACAGTATTTTCTTTTATATTTTATTATTCTTCTCAAACCTCTTAAGAGAGAATAAAGGGTACAAGTTGTAGTGCATAAAGTTTTAGCATTTTCTTTAGTAAGCTTAGGTTTGAGCGCTTGTAATAACCATACTGATGATAGTCCTTCAAAAATAATTAATATGAAGGACAACCATAAGCAACATGAAAAAATTAATACTTATATATATGAATATAATGAAATTATTTATAAATTAAATACAGAACAAGACCAAACAACTGCTCGCTTAAGATTTAAAAACTTATTGAAAAAGATACCTTCTAGCGAGAACAACCTAAATATTTTAAAAACTAAACGCAAAATACTTGTACATTTAGGTTGTCTTAAGGAAGCATATAGTGTTACCGAAAAAATACTAGCTAAAACAGATATTTCAAAGCTACAAGAGATGCAATGTATTTTTTTAAGCAAAATGAAAAAGAGACCCTTATCAAATAAAAGAATGCTATGAAAAAACTGCTAATAGTTATTTAACCGAGATAAATTTGATCCCAAAAGCTGCTTTAAGATATCAATATGCTTTATGGGGACACTATGCAGCGATGTTCAATGCTGGCCATATAGAATACAAAGACAAACTCCAAGAAATTATCGACTATCATAATATTGAAGATCACAAAAAAACTTATCAACAAATGTATAAAAATATTATGGATCCTCATGCTTTTCAAAAACGTTTAGATGCCATCCCCTATACTTCTAATTGTCGTTAAACTATCTTATTAAATATAATAAATTTTTGATTATTAATCATATTCATAGTCATATCTTTCTTAAGGAGAATTTATTTAATAATAAGAAACCACCCACAAAGTATATCTTTTATATTTTTTATCTCTCATGTAAATACAAGCTCATATAAAGTAAAAGTACCTTTTTAATATATCTACTTTGCAATAAATCAGCTTGGTCACGTTATCAACAGTAAACTCCTTCATAAAGAATTATTTGAAATAAATTTATAAAAAGTCACATATATTTCGAGCTTTTAACCAATAACTACCTAAAAAGTATATTTTTTTATTTTTTACTTTGTTAAGAATTTATAAGGATCTCTTCTAACTATTTTAATAAGGAGAAAAAAATGGATTTTTTTAATATTTTCATTGGTGACACGACTTGGAAATTTGTTTTAGAAATTTTGGTTCGATGTACCGTAATGTTCATCATCATTATTAGTTTTTTAAGATTATCCGGTAAACGAGGTATACGTCAGCTCTCCCTTTTTGAACTCGCAATTATTTTATGTTTAGGTTCAGCCGCCGGTGACCCGATGTTTACCGAGGACTTACCTATTGCCCATGCCTTCGTCGCGTTTGTTGTTATCCTTTTTCTTTATCGCTTAGCTACATGGAGTATGGTAAAGCATAAAAAAATTGAAGATTTACTAGAAGGAAAAGCGCTTTGTATTGTTAAGGATGGCCTTGTAGTCTACAAAGATTTCCAAAAACAATCATATTCTCATGATGAGTTTTTCTCTGAAATGCGTCAACAAAATGTTGAGCACCTTGGACAAGTAAGAACAGCTTTGTTGGAGTCGGATGGTATTCTTAGTCTGCTTTATTTTGAAGATGAAGATGTAAAATGGGGCTTGCCGCTATTCCCTAATGCCTACCGTAAAGCAGATATACTGAAACTTAATACTTTTTATTCATGTATGAAGTGTGGTGAAACTAAAATTTTAAATAAAATCGATCAAGAATGTACCCGCTGCAAACATCACAGTTGGGCTGAGTCTTTAAAAACACGCCGATTAGGATAATAAAAAAAGGTGCTATTTCCTATTAAAAACAGAAAATAGCACCTTCAAATGTTAAAAAATTAATTTTAACTTTTTATTTAAAGATTAGTTTAAACCTTTAAATTCAGCTTTACCGCGGTAAGCAGCTTTAGTCAATTCTTCAATACGAAGTAATTGGTTGTACTTAGACACACGGTCAGAACGGCAAAGTGAACCAGTCTTGATTTGACCAGCAGCTGTACCTACTGCTAAGTCAGCAATAGTAGAATCTTCTGTTTCACCAGAACGGTGAGAAATAACAGTCGAATAACCATTTGCTTTAGCAAGATAGATTGCATCTAAAGTTTCAGTCAAAGTACCGATCTGGTTGTATTTGATTAAGATTGAGTTACCAACTTTTTCATCAATACCACGTTGTAAAATCTTAGGATTAGTTACGAACAAGTCATCACCAACCAATTGGATTTTATCACCAAGGATTGAAGTCAAGTAGCTCCAGCCTTCCCAATCAGACTCATCAAGACCATCTTCGATCGAGATAATTGGATATTGATTTACAAGACCAGCTAAATAATCTGCAAACTGATGGCTTGTAAATGCACGGTTGCCTTCGCCTTCTAAAACGTATTGACCGTTTTTGTAGAATTCTGAAGATGCGCAGTCAAGTGCAAGCATCATGTCTGAACCAGCTTTGTAACCAGTCAATTCAATTGCTTGTAAAATGATTTGAATTGCTTCTTCGTTAGAACGTAAGTTAGGAGCAAAACCACCTTCATCACCTACTGCAGTATTCAAACCTTGTTTCTTTAAAACTGATTTTAAAGAATGGAATACTTCAGCACCAGCACGTAAAGCTTCAGCAAATGAAGTGAAACCTACAGGCTCAATCATGAACTCTTGAATATCAACAGTGTTGTCCGCATGCTCACCACCATTTAAGATGTTCATCATCGGTACAGGCATTGTCAAAATTGTTTGACCACGAAGATCTGCGATGTATTGGAAAAGAGGAAGTTTCTTTTCTTCAGCAGCAGCGCGCGCAGCAGCCAATGACACAGCTAAAGTTGCGTTAGCACCTAATTTCTCTTTGTTTTCAGTACCGTCAAGCGCGATCATTGTATTATCAATGTCTTTTTGCTCAAAAACTGATTTACCCAACAAAGCATCACGAATCAACGTATTAACGTTATTAACTGCTGTACGAACGCCTTTACCTAAGTAACGCGATTTATCACCGTCACGTAGTTCTAAAGCTTCACGAGAACCAGTTGAAGCACCAGATGGTGCACATGCACGACCAACAACCCCAGATTCTAAAATTACGTCTGCTTCGATGGTTGGGTTACCACGAGAGTCCAAAATTTCACGTGCACGAATGTCAACGATTTGGCTCATGAACAATTCCTCTTTGAATGAATATGAGCTGCGGTTAAAGCAGCGTAAGGGTTATAAAACAACTCAATGGGTGTCTAACTTTTTGAATCCTTTAACTAAAGTATCCAATTCTTTTATTTGTGCCAAGAACGGTTCAAGTTGCGACATACGTAATGCACAAGGTCCATCGCATTTTGCATGTTCTGGGTCTGGGTGTCCTTCCAAGAACAATCCAGCCAAACCAGTTGCCATTCCAGCGCGCGCTAAAGTTGTAATTTGAGCACGACGACCGCCTGCTGAATCAGAACGACCACCAGGGGTTTGTAACGCATGTGTCACGTCAAAGAAAACTGGCACATTCATTTCTTTCATTGTGTCAAAGCCAAGCATATCTACAACAAGATTGTTATAACCAAATGCTGAACCACGTTCACAAAGAATAAGTTTGTCGTTTCCTGCTTCTAAACATTTATGCAGGATATGACGCATTTCATGAGGTGCTAAAAACTGGGCTTTCTTAATATTAATAATAGCCTGTGTTTTTGCCATCGCTTCGACAAGATCAGTCTGACGACTTAAGAAAGCGGGTAATTGAATAATATCGGCTACTTCTGCGACCGGCGCAGCCTGATATGGCTCATGCACATCAGTAATGATAGGAACATTAAAATATTTTTTAATATCACCTAACCATTCGATACCTTTTTCAAGTCCAGGACCACGGAATGAATGCAGACTAGAACGATTTGCTTTATCGAAACTCGCTTTAAATACATAAGGAATATCTAAGCGTTTGCAAATATCAACATACGTTTCTGCAATTTCAAAAGCTAAATCTTTTGATTCAAGTACGTTCATTCCGCCAAATAATACAAATGGCAAATGATTTGCCATTTGTATATCGCCTAAACGTACAACTTCTTGTGGTTTTAATTGTGACATTTAAACTTTCCCAGTTTATTTAAAATCGCATTATTTACTTTTTTGATGCTGTGTTTTTGCAGCGTCAATAAAACTAGCAAATAATGGATGTCCATCACGTGGTGAACTTGTAAATTCCGGGTGGAATTGTACAGCAATAAACCAAGGATGTTCAGGAATTTCTACAGTTTCAACTAAATGTTGTGCTGAAGAGTAACCTGAAATCTTCATACCAGCTTGTTCAATCGACTCGATGAAACGGTTATTCATTTCATAACGGTGACGATGACGCTCAGTGATTTCAGCTTTACCGTAGACTTCACGTGTTTTTGTGCCTTCAACCAATTCAGATTTTTGAGCACCTAAACGCATAGTTCCACCTAAGTCAGACTCAAGGCTGCGTTGTTGTAATTCACCGCGCTCATCTAACCATTCAGTAATTAAACCAATGAGTGGATATTTTGTAGAGCGGTTAAATTCTGTAGAAGAAGCTTCTGGCATACCTGCAACATGGCGAGCGTATTCAATAACAGCCAATTGCATGCCTAAACAAATACCCAAGAATGGGATTTTGTTTTCACGTGCGTATTGAATAGCTTTCATTTTGCCTTCAGTACCACGTTCACCAAAACCGCCTGGAACTAAAATTGCGTCAGCTGTACTTAAAATAGATACGTCTTGGCTTTCAAGTTCTTCAGCGTTGACATAATCAATTTGTACTTTTACACGATTTTTAATACCTGCGTGTAATAACGCTTCATTCACAGACTTATAAGCATCTGGTAATTCAACATATTTACCAACCATAGCTACACGTAAAGTGTATTCAGGATTTAGTAATGCTTCGACTACATTATCCCAATCTTCTAGGTTTGCTTCTGGAAGATCATTAAATCCAAAACGCTCACAGATCAAATCATCAACGTTTTGTTCATAGAATGTACGTGGAATTTGATAAATCGTTTTCGCATCTTTACATACCACTACAGCACGCGCTTCTACGTTAGTGAACAATGCAATTTTGCGTTTAGTATCAACATCCACATCATATTCAGTACGGCAGATAAGAATATCTGGCTGAATACCAATCGAAAGCAACTCTTTTACAGAGTGTTGAGTTGGTTTTGTCTTAAGCTCTGCTGCAGATTTGATATATGGCAACAAAGTTAAATGCATAAGCATGGTTCTTTTATGACCAAGCTCAACCATTAACTGACGAACTGACTCCATAAATGGAAGTGATTCGATATCACCTACCGTACCGCCAATTTCTACGATAGCAACATCGTAGCCTTCACCTGCGCGAAGTACACGTTCTTTAATGTTGTCAGTAATATGTGGAATAACTTGAACTGTACCACCAAGGTAGTCACCACGACGTTCTTTATTTAAAACGTCCTGATATACACGACCACTGGTAAAGTTATTAAGTTTGGTCATTTTCGCACGACGTAAGAAACGTTCGTAATAACCCAAGTCTAGATCAGTTTCGGCACCATCCTCTGTGACAAAAACTTCACCATGTTGGAAAGGGCTCATTGTCCCTGGATCGACATTAATGTAGGGATCCATTTTAACCATTGTGACTTTTAAGCCACGGGCTTCCAAAAGTGCAGCAACTGAAGCAGCAGAAATACCTTTACCTAGCGATGAAACTACACCACCAGTGACAAAAATAAAATGGGTCATTAAGTTTCTCGTACAATCAAGCCGAAATCGGCCTACAATGTTTGGCAATTTTACTGTACTCTGCCCCTATAAAGCAAAGTCAAACCGCATCAATTCAAAGATCATTAAACAACTGGCTATTCTATCAGCATTTTTAATAAAAATTTAGGTCAATCTCACATGATTTTTTCATTCTCTTTTGCTGTTATAATGCCAGCTCCTCAATTAAATGTTGTTTAGGACAATGGCAAATAAAAAACTTTTAATCTGTGCTGCAATTGCTGCTGGACTATTGTTAACCGCATGTGTCAAAAAAGAAACACCTAAAGAAGAAGAGCAAGAAAAGGTTGAAACTGCTGTTTCAGAACCTACACCTGCTGAACCTGCAAAATTTGAGTCTCTAGAAAGTGTTCAAACTGAAGAAGCTCAAACTCAGGAACCAACGCAAGTTGAGGTGCATCACGAAGAAACAGCAAATACAACAACTGAAATTCGCCGTGAAACTCGCCCTGCCCAAGCTGAGCAAAATTCACAAACAAATGTTTCTGAGCAACCTAAAGCAGAACCAAAGCCAAAACCTGAACCTAAGCCCGAGCCAAAAGCAGAGCCAAAACCATCTAAGCCAGCTGAACCAGCTCAAAGTGAAGATGACGCCGTTGCTGCTGCAATTGCGGCTGCTACTCCAGCGCTTAAGAACTAAGTTCGTATGCGAATATGCCCAAATTGAACCATCAGTTTGGGCTTTTTAAATATTATTTAAGTTATCAACACAATAATAAGTTTTACTTTTCTTTCTATTTATCTTTAAAGTTTTCCTAGTTATCAATTAGGGACAATCTAGTTTTTCTGCCTAAAAAAGCATTGACGATAGATATAAGGCGATGTAGTTTTCTATCAAGTTCCTTTTTGGAACTTTAATTAAAAGAAGATCGGAGCCTAAAATGAATACAGTATCAAATCGTGTCCCCGCCTCATTTCCAGTCCGTCGTATGGACTATAATTTTGAAAACGTACCTCGCTACTGGTGTAATAACGAGCCTACTTTTACACATTATTTTACTGGTTTATCTACATTGTTCCCTGAAGGTGAATCATATTTTGTTCGCTCAGTTCGAGCTTTACGCGCCAAAGCAAAGTCGAATGAAATTTTAGATCGGGAAATCAGTGCGTTTATTGGCCAAGAAGCAATGCACTCAAAAGAACATCATGCTTTTCATGTAAGTGCACAGCAATATGGTTTAGATCCTCAATCTTTAGAAAAAGTAACTGGTATCGTTTTAAAAACTATTGAAAAAGTTTTTAGTAAAAAATGGAATTTGCTTGTAACAGTAGGTCTAGAACACTACACAGCAGTACTTGTGGTTAGCATGATGCAATCCGTTAATGAATTGATGACGGACTCAACTATTCGCAATTTGTGGCTATGGCATAGTATTGAAGAAACTGAACATAAAGCTGTGGCCTTTGATCTCTATCAACATTTATATGGAAGTGGCTTAAGCGCATACCTTCCTCGCATTACAGTCTTTACTTTAAGTCTATTTTTGATTACTGGTTTTTCAACAATTTATCAATTTGTTCTTATGAAACGGGATCATCAACTCTTAAATTTCAAATCTTGGCGTAAGTTCTTTAGTTTTGCGAATAAACAATATAGAACATTGATCCCCCAATTTTTTGATTATTATCGATTTGACTTTCACCCCAACCAAACAGATGAAAAAGACCTCGTGGCTAGCACAAAAATCAAAATTGGACTAAAAGATCCTAAATTGCTTTTATCTTGATCTAATAAATTATAAAGCCCATCTGTTGAATGGGCTTTATTTAACTTATTGCGAAGTTACAATTATTGCTTATGTTCGACCAAAAAATAATTTGATATTAATTTGGCCGCCCATGAGGTACTTTTCCATCCTTCGTAAAAGCCACAGTGACTTCCTTTTTTTGTGGTGATTACCGCAATATTACTCATTTGCTGAATCGTTTCTTTGTAAGGTTCCAAATTTTTAATAGAACAGACTGGATCATCCTCAGCATTAAGAATCATTAATGGTATTTTTACATTCTCAAATACATAAATTGGATTAATGGCTTGGCAATAGCTTTGATAATCTTCAAAGCCAGCCATTTCAAAATATTCTTTCTCAAACTCTTCTAGACTTGTCGTTGCAAGAACTTTTTCTAAAGAAGCAACCTGGTTCCAAGTACTTTGATAAGGATGAATAAAATACTTGAATAACTTTTTGGTCATCATTTTGCTATAAAACGGATGAACATTTTTAAAGCCAATCTCTGTGTTGTAGCCCGGACACATTGCAAAAGCAGCTTTAAATGGCGTGTCAGTACCTTGCTCTCCTAAGTAACGAACTAGTAGCCCTGTCCCGGCAGAGGAACCTACTGCGTATAAATCCGTTTTAGGGAATAATTTTTGAATATGCTCAAGTTGCTCTTTAAGGTCGCTTGTTGATCCAAAAAGAGAAATCTGTGGCACAGGCATAGGTAAGCCAGCATGCCCACGGCGTAAGCATAGTGCTATTCTCCATCCCGTATAATGATGTATGTCTTTCACAAGTTCACGCATACTTTCAGGTGTTCCTGTAATGGTATGCATAATGACAACAGTTGGAGTATCTGGAGGAAGATCATAGCCATACCACGCGATCGCAGTTACGCCACCATCTTTCATAGTGAGCTGATCAATACGGTCATATTCAAGCTTAATGGTTTTTTTTCTAATGATATCAAAATACAAAAGATGAACGTGATTGTTGCTCAACCACGGTGTAGGCCGATATTTTTGCTTGAGCTGGGGCAATTTCTCCAGAATATCTTTTATTTTCCCATTTGGGTCATAATAGATTTTTGGCTGTTCGGCACCTAATACCGAATCGAACAATTCTGAACCGAAAGCTTTAATTTTATTTAAAGTAGATATGCCCATTTCCAATCACTACCTCTGATTATGAGTTAAATGATTGCCGCACTAATGCTGCAACCTGTTGTCCCCAAATTGCATAAATTTCCTTACTCGGATGAAAGCCATCACTTGCCATAGGCAGATTCATCGCTTGAAAATGCCCAATATCATATTGAATGAATCTAAATTGGTTTTGTGATTGTAACCATTTATCTAATGTCTGATTCATTTGTTCCGCATATTTTCCAAACAACCAAGCCAATGGATTTGGTAACGCTGGAAAATGCTGCATTGGCGGAACACCAGAAACAATAATGAGCTTAGGCTGAAAACGTGCCTGTATATATTGAAATAATTGTTTTTGTTGTTTTATCCATGAACTTGCTGAGGTTAATTTTGTTACATCATTAACACCAATCGACGTAACCACCACATCGTAATTTTGTTGCTCTAAATGCTGTACTGCTTGAAAAACCTGCTTAGTTGTATCACCTGTTTTTGCATGCAGTTTCCAGCGTATCGAATATTGATCTTGCAACTCAGAAATAATTGCACCAGATAAAGCATCTTTTTGGTTTTCTACCCCAACACCTGCTGCGGCAGAGTCTCCTAAAATAAGTAATGATAGAGGTCTTCCCTTGCCAACGGTGCCTTCTCTATCACCGCTTGCTTCTAGCAATCGTGGTGTATTCTTACGAACCTTTGTTCCTTGTACAAACAGTACAGGAAGCAATGCTAGAGTTGAAAGCTTTAACCACATTTTATTGATCTCTATCTTACTAAGCTATTTACTAAAATTATTGAGGTTGAAACTTAGCAATTCTTATACCCATTTGTTCAGCCAATGCAGCTAAGCCACTCATTGGACGTATCATTACTTCAAAATCAATAATTTTGCCTTGTTCATTAAAACGAATCATATCAATACCTTTTAATGATTTACCACTAACATTGGCACTGAACTCAAGCACTACATTTTCACCGTCTTCTGTATAAAACTCACGATGATAGGTAAAGTCTTCGAACACCTGAATCACATTGGTAAGAATGAAGAAAACGACCTGCTTTCCTTCATAAGGTTTGTAAGCAACTGGTGAGCGAAAAACCACTTCATCCGCCAGCAAGTCATTTAGATCGGATAAGTTACCAGCCTGAACCATTTCATGCCATTTTTCTAAAGACTGTTTTGTTGTTTCGAGTGTCATTGTTTTTTATATCCTATAATTTAACCAAAGAAGTAATGGGCATTTCTCTTTAAAAAAATGCCCATAAAAATTTATAGTGTTGCTGCTAATTCAGCGCCTTGGCGTATTGCACGTTTTGCATCTAGTTCACCTGCCTCTTTAGCGCCACCAATTAAATGAACTTTTTTTCCATCTGTTTTTAACTGATCATACATTGCAGTAAATGACTCTTGGCCTGCGCAAATCACCACATGGTCAACCTCAAGTACACTTGGTTTCCCATCCATAATTATATGTAAACCTTGATCGTCTACCTTGTCGTATTGCACACCTGCAAACATTTTGACCTGACGATTTTTTAGTCCTGTGCGATGAATCCAGCCTGTTGTTTTACCTAAACCAGCACCTACAGCAGCAGTTTTACGTTGTAGTAAATAGATTTCTCGTTCAGAGGCCTCAACTTTTGGCTGTTTTAAACCGCCTACATGTTCATATTGAGTATCGATTCCCCATTCTTCATAAAACTTTTCTGGATTTAAGCTGCCACTTTCACCTTCATGAGTAAGATATTCAGCTGTGTCGAAACCAATACCACCCGCTCCAATAATGGCAACACGTTGTCCTACTGGCACACGCTCTTTTAAAACCTGTAAATAGCTCAGTACTTTAGGATGATCAATTCCCTCAAACTGTAATTGACGAGGCGTTACACCTGTTGCAACCACAATTTCATCAAAATTTGCTTGGCTTAATTCTTCGTAAGTTGCTTGATGGTTTAATACAAGTTCAATATTTGGTCGCAATTCAATTTGACGACTAAAGTAGCGTAAAGTTTCGTAGAACTCTTCTTTTCCAGGAACTGTTTTTGCAATATTAAACTGACCACCAATTTGATGACTTGCTTCAAAAACTTTAACTTGATGCCCGCGATCAGCTGCATATACCGCAAAACTTAAACCTGCCGGACCCGCACCAATAACAGCAATATTCTTTTTAACCTGAGCTTCTTTAAAGATCAGCTCAGTTTCATAACATGCACGCGGGTTTACTAAACAAGTTGCAATTTTCATTGAGAAAATATGATCTAAACAAGCTTGGTTGCACCCAATACACGTATTAATTTCATCACTACGGCCTTGACTTGCCTTCAAGACAAACTCAGCATCAGCTAACATTGGTCGTGCCATAGACACCATATCAGCATGACCAGATGCTAATACATGTTCAGCCATTTCAGGCGTATTGATTCGGTTAGAAGTAATTAAAGGTATAGAGACTTCACCTTTGAGTTTTTCAGTCACCCAAGTAAATGCAGCACGCGGAACTTTGGTTGCAATTGTTGGAATACGCGCCTCATGCCAACCAATACCAGTATTGATTATGGTTGCACCAGCTTTTTCAATTTCTTTTGCAAGCTGAATCACCTCATCAAAACTTGAACCGCCTTCAACTAAATCAAGCATGGATAGACGATAAATAATGATAAAGTTTTCACCGACTAATTCACGCGTACGCTTTACAATTTCAATTGGGAAGCGGATACGATTTTCGTAACTACCGCCCCATTCATCATCACGATGATTCGTACGAGCTGCAATAAACTCATTAATTAAATAACCTTCGGAGCCCATGATTTCTACACCATCATAGCCCGCATATTGAGCAAGTTTGGCACAGTTGGCAAAGTCATCAATGGTTTGTTGTACTTCCGCAGAGCTTAAAGCTTTAGGCTTAATCGGGTTAATCGGTGCTTGAATTGCTGAAGGTGCAACGTTATTTGCCTGATAAGAATAACGACCCGTATGTAAAATCTGCATAGCAATTTTACCCCCAGCTTCATGAACAGCTTGGGTAATTACTTTATGTTTTTCAGCTTCTTCAATTGTATCTAGTTTGGTTCCGTGGCTAAAGACAACACCATCATCATTTGGAGAAACACCACCAGTTACAATCAGCCCCACATCACCTTTTGCACGCTCAGCATAAAACGCAGCCATGCGCTCATATCCTTGCGGTGCTTCTTCTAAACCAATATGCATAGACCCCATAAGCACACGGTTTTTTAAAGTAGTAAAGCCTAAATCAAGTGGCTTTAATAAATGTGGATAAGCTGACATATTTTCTCCTATGGCTAGCAATATGCTTGCTAATGCAACTTGTTGCATAAATTTATAATCAAATTTTGACTTTTATGCAACATGTTGCATAATCTCATGAGTCACACTTTACTTTTGCTTACAAACTGGATTGCCATGTCACTTCCTCATGTTTTATTGACCAGCTTGCTTGAACGTCCAAGTACAGGGTTTGACCTCGCCCGCCGCTTTGACCGATCAATGGGCTTTTTCTGGAATGCCACTCACCAGCAAATTTATCGTGAACTCAATAACATGCTTAAAAAAGGCTGGGTTTCCACTTTAGAAAATGAAATGGATATTGGCCGAAAAAAAACCTATCAGGTCGAACAACTGGGTCGCATAGAACTAGCTTCATGGATGACTCAACAAAGTGAACCTGCGCAGCTTCGTGATGATTTAATGGTTAGATTGCGTGCAGAAGCACAATTGAGCAATAATCAGATATTACCTGAACTGTTAAGGCATCTTGGTTTACACCAAGAGAAGCTCAAACTTTATCAAAGTATTTATGATAAAGATTTTAAAGACAGTGATGATCTAAATGACCGTGTGTTATACATCCACAAAATGATCTTAGAACTTGGAATTACGATGGAAAGTGAATGGATCAAATGGTTGGAACAAGTCATCCCTCAATTAAAACGCTTTGCCCAAGATAACCCATCTGGAGAATAGCCATGCCGTATTACACCATGCCCGATCGGGAAAATTTATTTGTACGCCGTGTTGGTCGTGGTGAGCCTGTTTTGGTTTTATCTGGCCTTGGCATGCAAAGTTGGCAGTGGCTACCGTTTATTTATGCAAACCGCAAAGAATATGAGTTTATTATTCCAGACTGGCGTGGTTTCGGTGGGTCAAAGAATTGTGCAATTCCCGAGCAAGATGCCATTTCTAGCCATTGGCAAGATGTTGCTCATTTAATAGATCAATTAAAACTCGATAACTTTATCTTAATGGGCTATTCAATGGGCGCAACAACTGCCATGCATGGCATGAAACATGCGCAACTGGCACAGCAGTTAAAAGCCTATTTACATATTGATCAAACACCGAAAATATCAGTAGATTCGACTTGGGAATATGGTTTATTCGGCCCTCTTCACACCCAGTTCAAACAATTATTAAATGATATTTATCAATTATTGTTAAAGCATAAAAACGCAAAATATCTTTATGAGCTCTCACTTCCAGATCGACAAGAACTAGTCCGTCTATGGGTAGATTTTATTGAATTGCAAAGTAGCAATCCTTTTAGTCCGCTAGTTTTTAAAACAGCTTTAAAACAGCCTTTTTTACAAAAATATTTATTACCTATTCAACGTTTAGATTACTTGTTTTGGTATGTCGAAAATTATCTTTATCACAATGAAGATTATCGAGAAGCAATTCAGCAGTTAGCATGTCCAACGACTTTCTTTATTGGTCGTAATTCGACACTTTATCCAGAAACTGGTCAGACGCTGATTGCACATAGTGTTGAACATGCTAAAGCCATATATTTTGAACGTTCAGGCCATACACCTTTATTAACCGAACCCAAAAAGTTTGGGCATGAAATTACTACATTCTTATCCGAACTCAAGCACGCTTCTTAAAAAAATAAAGGGATCTATTTATAGATCCCTTTATTAAATCAATAAATAATTAAGCGGAATGAGCTAACTCTTTTGCTTTTAGTTGCTCCGAGACACTTAACAAAAGTTGCTCTGTTTTTTCCCACCCTAAACAACCATCAGTTACTGACTGGCCATAAGTCATTTCACAAGAAATCTTTTGGTTACCATCAACCAAATGACTTTCAATCATGACACCTCGAACTTGTGTTTTTAAACGTTCAGCAACGATTTGCTTTAAAACTTCTGGCTGACGCAACGGATCTTTACCACTGTTACCATGACTACAATCAATCACGAGTGCAGGTAGATTTTGTTTGTATTTTTCGCGTATCGCCTGAATTGAAGCCAAATCGTAATTTGGTCCATGATTTGCACCACGCAAGATCAAGTGCGGTAATGGATTCCCAGCACTTTGAATCACTGAAGGCAAGCCTTGCTGGTTCATTCCTAAAAATTGATGTTCATTTTGCGCGGACTGAATCGCATCTAATGCAATCTGAATTGAGCCATCAGTACCATTCTTGAAACCAATACTGTATGGCATATGACTTGAGATTTCACGGTGAATCTGAGATTCGCTTGTTCGAGCTCCAATTGCACCCCAAGCCAATAAATCATCAAAATAGCCAGTTGCCATTGGACTTAAAATTTCACTCGCAATTGGCAAACCCTTTTCAATAATCTGTAGGTAGAGTTCACGAGATTTTTCTAAACCAAGTTGTAAATTTGATGAACCATCTAAATTTGGATCATACATGAACCCCTTCCAACCCACTGTGGTACGTGGTTTTTCAATGTATGTACGCATAACGATAAAAATCTGATCTTTAACTTTTTCTTGTAATTTTTGCAGTTTTTCAGCGTATTCAAGTACTGCAACTGGATCATGAATTGAACAAGGCCCTGTAATTACCATTAGACGATGATCTTTGCCGTTAAGAATATTTTGAATAATTTGGCGGTGTTCGGCAATTTGACGTGCGAAAGAGTATGCAAGCGGGTATTTCGCTTTTAACTGGATAGGTAAACTAACTGGTGTTTCTTTTGTATTGGTTTGAGTCAGTAAAGTATTTAGGGCATTCATTGGTTTTTTCCTTGGGACTGCAATCTACTCAGTCCGATCATTTATTTGAGCGTTTTGGATCTATTCGTTGGTAAAGGTAAGCAAAAGTAAAACCAATAAAAGTTGCTAAAGTACGAATAAGTCATGTTGTTCATTTTAAGTTCCTCGATTCTAAAAAGATAAAGCATAAAAAAACCTGATCGGGGTTGCCGATCAGGTATTAACTGTGATGGGCAACTTTCTCATGCCCGAATACGCTCAGGCAACTATCTAAATTGCCAAAAGTAATAGTAAGCGTTAGTGTTCACAGATTGATTTAACATCTTTATCTCAAATATTAAAAAATGTTCCTTAAATCTAAAATACGCATTGTTGATGAGTTTGACAAGTCTTTTTTTTGAAAAAAACTTCTTATTTTCTCGCTTAAGATTTGATTCAATGATGCATTAACGAATCAACCCTTGAGGTTGCAAAATAATTAAACCAGCTCCACAAAGCACAATTAGACCACCTAATATATCCCATCTTGTTAATCCCACCTGATCAACAAAGCGTAGCCACATAAGCGCAGTAAAAATATAGATACCGCCATAGGCCGCATAAATGCGTCCAGAAGCTGCCGGATGTAAAGTCAACAGCCATACAAAGACCGCCAAGCTTAAAATAGTAGGTAGCCATAACCAAGCCGACTTCCCTTCTTTTAAAATCAGATAAGGAAAATAACAACCAAGAATTTCAGCAATTGCCGTGATAATAAATAACCCGAATACACTGAGTATTCGGGTTATAGCAAGACTATCAATTAACATAAGTTATGCTGGTTCTGCCGTATGATGATCTTCAAACACTTCAAGTTTTAAGCCGACAGCTTTGCCATCTTCTTTTTTCACCGATACAGCCACGTTACCACCATGATCTGCAAGTTCACCAAACAGAATCATTTCAGCGAGTGGTTTCTTCAAGTGTTCTTGAATGAGACGTTGCATTGGACGAGCACCCATCAAACGGTCATAACCATTTGTAGCCAACCAATCTCTCGCACTTTGATCAACATCAAGAACAACTTGTTTTTCATCCAATTGCGCTTGTAATTCTGTCAAGAATTTGTCGACTACAGACTCAATCACAGTTGTTGGCAATGCTTTGAATTGAATAACACCATCTAGACGGTTACGGAACTCTGGAGAGAAAGCACGTTTCATCGCTTCTTGGTTATCAGAACTATGATCTTGTTCCGTGAAACCAATGCTCGCGCGAGAAATACTTTCTGCTCCAATATTCGTAGTCAGAACAATAATCACATTTCTAAAATCTGACTTACGTCCATTGTTATCCGTTAAAGCACCATGATCCATGATTTGTAGCAATAGATTAAACACATCTGGATGTGCTTTTTCAATTTCATCAAGCAACAAGACACAATGTGGATTTTTGTGAATCGCATCAGTAAGCAGCCCACCTTGGTCATAACCAACATACCCTGGAGGTGCACCAATTAAGCGTGAAACTGCATGACGTTCCATATATTCAGACATATCGAAACGTACAAGCTCTACACCCAATAATTTAGCGAGCTGCTTAGTAACCTCAGTTTTACCTACGCCTGTTGGACCAGCAAAAACAAAACTACCCACTGGTTTATCTGGTGACTTCAATCCAGCACGAGATAACTTGATCGCTGAACCTAATGCAGTAATTGCTTCGTCTTGACCAAACACCACACGTTTCAAATCACGCTCAAGATTTTCAAGCACTGATTTATCATCTTTAGACACAGTTTTTGGTGGAATACGAGCAATCTTAGAAACGATATCTTCGATATTCTCTACGGTAATCAAGCTATCATCAGTTTCAGCTTTCAAACGGCGTTGAGCACCTGCTTCATCAATGACATCAATTGCCTTATCTGGCAAGAAACGATCATTAATGAATTTAGCAGAAAGCTCTACAGCTGATACCAAAGCCTTATCGTCATATTGTACGTGGTGGAAATCTTCAAACTTAGTTTTCAATCCACGTAAAATATCAATCGTTTCAGCAATACTTGGCTCATTGACATCAATCTTTTGGAAACGACGAGATAACGCATGGTCTTTTTCAAAAACCTGACGATATTCTTGGAAAGTCGTTGAACCAATACAACGTAAAGTACCATTAGCTAAAGCTGGCTTAATAAGATTTGATGCATCCATTGTGCTGCCCATACTTGAGCCTGCACCAATGATCATATGAATCTCATCAATGAATAAAATCGCATTTGGATTTTTCTTCAATGCATTAAGCAATTGTTTTAAACGCTTTTCAAAGTCACCGCGATATTTAGTTCCAGCAACTAATGCACCAATGTCTAGACTATAGATTTCAGCCTGACTTAAAGGTTTAGGCGCCTTACCATTCACAATTAACCATGCCAAACCTTCAGCAATCGAGGTTTTACCCACACCCGGATCACCTACAAGCAATGGATTGTTTTTGCGACGGCGGCATAGAATTTGTGCTGTACGCTCAATTTCTTTTTCACGACCAATCAGTGGGTCCGTTTTGCCTTTTTGCGCTTCAACATTTAGATTCAGCGTATAAAGCTCAAGTGGCCCTGCATTGCTTGCGCTAGTTTCACCTTCAATATCTTCAACTTCTTCTTCAACTTGTACTTCGTCTTTACGTGTCCCATGAGACAAGTATTGAGTCAATGTCAAACGATTGATTTGATGACGTTTAAGTAAATACACAGCAAAAGAATCACGCTCTGAATACATTGCGACCAAAACATCTGCACCTTCAACAGTACGATCGCCGCCACTTGATTGCACGTGAAAAATAGCACGTTGCAAAATGCGGTCGAAACTTTCTGTTGGATGAGGCGCTTGCTCGCTATTTTCGCCAAGCTTAGGAGTATGCTGTTCTACATATTCTTCTAATTCTTTACGCAAAGAAACTATATCAGCCCCGCATGCTTTTAATGCATTTACGGCTGAATCGTTGTCGAGTAGTGCTAATAATAAATGTTCAACTGTAAGAAACTCATGTCTCTTTTGACGAGCCATGCTAACAGCCAAACGTAATGATACTTCTAATTGACGACTGAGCATGTAACCCCCTTATGCTTTAGGCTCAATCTGGCAAAGTAATGGATGACCTTGCGATCGAGCGTAATTATTAACAAGGTTTGCCTTAGTTTCCGCGATGTCTCTTGGATAGACTCCGGCAATACCTTTACCTTCATAGTGTACTGTTAGCATTACTTGAGTTGCTTGGTCAAGATTCATTGCAAAGTATTGTTGTAAAATTTCAATTACAAAGTCCATTGGAGTGTAATCGTCATTCATTAATACGACTGCATATAATGGGGGACGCTTGAGTTCAGGAGGAGCTGTTTGTACAACAACCTCTCCATCATGATCTTCGTTTTGCGAATCACTTAAGCGTGGGTGGAAGTGCCAATCGACATAGCCAGACTGCTGAAAAGAAGCCTTGATATATTTTAAGTTTGTTTGACGCTTATTTGTTCGCATAGGATGTTACTATTGTGAATTTGCTTCAGCTTGAGGAATTTCTGCCACGAAAGCAGAAGATGTTTCGACAGGTTTACCACGCTGCCAACTAAAACGTTTAATAATCGGTGTTTCAGAGCCGCCTGTTAAACGCACTTCAATAAATTGAGGTGTGAAACCTTTAGGCATCGTCCAACGACCTGTCAAACGTTCAAAGTCAGTAAAGTTAAAGTTCTTCGCTTCAAGCGGTACGACTAAAACTTCAGTATCTTTGATCAATCTTATTTCAACAGATCCTAAAGCACGGCGCTTACTTGGACTTACTTGGACTAAATCTAGCTGATATTCATAAGCATTTTCAGGCAAAGGCTTAATTGCCAGATTTTGAATTGTTAAGCTCAAACCACCACGTTGTCTCAAAATCTCACGATAGATATTACTCATACCTTCTTGCTGAGTCTTATCGGCATTCGCTTGATTAAGTGCTTCAAATAAATCATTTGCGTTGGTCACAGCCACATCACGCTCTTGCACCGCTGCATTAAGGCTTTTGTTAACTGCATCTAAAGCTGTTTTTTGCTTTTGCACCACTTCAACCAATTGCTCCGCATCTGCATCGTAACCAACAACAGTTAAACCTTGACGGTGCCCAATTGTATAGCCGAGCGCAAAACAACCACTCATTAAAATAGCAGCACCAATAAACAAAGGCTTATTGGTGTTTAAAAAATTTTTCTTTTGCAACGAACTTTCTGCCGAAGTCGTCTGTCCAGAGTTTTGCATCGTCATCTCAGTGTTCAAGATCAGAGTCAAGACACACATTTAAATCGAAATTTAAATGTGTGTGAAGCAAAAAAGAGTTTTTTATGGTAATAAACCAATCCCTTGTAAGCCTTCATCTTCATTAAAGCCAAACATAAGATTCATATTTTGTACAGCCTGACCAGATGCACCTTTTACAAGGTTATCTTGAGCCGCCAAAATAATGAGTTTATTTGGTTGTGGTTTATATAATGCAATACGAAGTTCATTCGCACCGCGTACACTACGTGTTTCAGGTGAACTATTTGCAGGCATAACATCTACGAATTTTTCATTAGCATAGAAGTTTTCATACAAAGCTTGTAAGTCTGTCTGCTTACCAGCTTCTGTCAAATCTACATAAATTGTACTCAGCATACCGCGAATCATAGGTACTAGATGAGGAACAAATAAGAGTCCATCAAACCCGCCCTTTTGTCCTGCAATATTTTCTAAGGCTTCTACAATTTCCGGATGATGACGATGACCTGCAACACCATATGCTTTAAAGTTATCAGCGTTTTCACTATAAATCATGCCCAAGCTTGCTTTACGGCCAGCACCAGAAACACCAGACTTCGCATCAATAATAATATTTTTGGTTTCAATGAGTGCTTGTGATGATTTTAATAGTGGCGCTAAACCTAATTGAACAGTCGTCGGATAGCAACCAGGGTTACCAATAACCTGAGCTTGTTTAATTTTTTCGCGGTTTAACTCAGTTAGACCATATACAGAATCTTTTAGTACATCTGGGCAAGCATGCTCCATACCATACCATTTTTCAAATTGTTCAAGACCTTGTAAGCGAAAGTCTGCTGCTAAATCAATAACTTTAGTTCCAGCTGCAATTAAATCTTTGGCATGTTGCATGGCAACACCATGTGGCGTTGCAAAAAATACAACATCACATTCTTTTAATGCATCAATGTTTAAATCTGAAAATTGAAGATCTGTATGTCCACGTAAATTAGGGAACATATCTGCAACTGGTTTGCCCGCTTCTGTACGTGAAGTAAGAACTCGAACCTGCGCTTTAGGATGTCGTAATAAAATACGTAATAGTTCAACGCCTGTATAACCCGTTCCACCAACAATTCCGACAGAAATCACGTGCATTACCTCAATTTTTGAATCTATACTTGGGCAGTAGTATGACAGGATGTCCAAGCTTACAAAACCATTTCATGCTTGGTAATTTTAATTTTTTTAATTTTAGCGACAATCAGATAGCACTTACTGGACTGTCATAACCACATAAATATCAGCAAATAAATACCAGATTAATTTTTGGAGAGCTAGGATGCTTCAACAATCAAAAGAAACAAAATTACCCACGTACCTTGGCTTGAGCACATTCATTTTAAGTGTAGCCCTTACTGGTTGCGGAGGTGGAGGTAGTAGTGGAGGCAATTCACCCACTACACCAACGCCCGTTGACCCCACACCTGAAGCAACAACTGATGTTACTTTAAAAACCCCTGTAGAAATGCGTAATATCCAGCTTAAAGTATATGACAATACCAACAACGCTATTCTAGTGGATACTTCAATTGCGAGTTTAAATAGCTTTAATGTCAAAATTCCTACTGCAAAATTGAATCGTTTATATCGCGTAGAAATTACAACTCAAAGCTCATCTCAAGTGTTTGACCCCATTACTCCACAATACCAAAATTTGTCAGGTATTTATCATGCATTTATTACACCAAACAGTGTAAGTGGCAGAATCCAATTCATTAGCCCAAGCAGTGAAGCAGTTTATCAACGAGCTGTCATACGTTCGGGACAACTCCCTCAAGAAACGGTTGACCCAACCCGTATTGAGCAATTACATGTGGATTTAGCTTCTCAAGATGTCTACAAATCGTTAATGAATGCGTTTAAAGATGGTGACATTCCAAGTTTAAGTCCAGCTAATTCCCTTCTGAATTTAACTTTGTTGCGATACTCAACTACTAAACCTAGTACATATGTAGATAGTTATCTTAGCTTTGGTTACTTACAATATTGGTCAACGATTCATGGCGGAGCAAACACCTACCAAGAACTTGTTAAAAGTTTAGCAACTGATTTAAAAGATGGCTTTTTGGATGGGAAAAAACTTCATGGGGATCAAACATCCTTCACTCCTATTTTCACACCTGCTCCAGATAATATTGATCCACTAAAAAATACACTGTTAGATATTGCAGCTAATCAAAAAGTAACGCGCGATTACTTTGGAACCAACCTAAAAGCATTTACTTTGCAATTGGCTCAGGCTAATTCACAACAGTCTTTAGATCAGACGGGTTATGAACTTCTACAAAAAAAACAATATACAGGAATTGTTCCTACTGTAAATTCAACAATATTCATTCGCATTGACGGTGCTGGAGATTACCGTAGAGCTGTTGGGTTTACCACCACAGCGACGTGTAATGGATCAACCTACCCATGCAAACAAGGCTTAACCAGCATCAATCTATCAGATCCAAACCTACCAGCTACAGACTATTTAGTGGGTCACTATAAAGACACCTCAACTGGATGTCAGCTTAATTTTCGTGCGAACGGTCAAATCGACTTGAGTAAAGGCTCACAAATTTATCGTGCTGCTTTAAGTGCTGATAGTACCGATAATTTATTGCAAACAGATGCTGCCAGCTCAAGTTATTTACTCAATTCAAGTTCAGCCGAACCAAATAACTCGACGCAACAATACAACTTTATCCAATTATCTATTAAAGCAAATAAGATTATTAGTGCTAAAGCAGGTTTAGATAGCCGGAAAGCACCCGATAGCTTACAAACACCGCAACTAGAATGTGCCTTTAATTAAGCTGAAACATACCACCATGCAGGCAATGGATTTGATTTAAGTTGTCTGCGGTGTTTTTGAAAATATGGATCGTATTTTTCAACTTCTGCCCAAAATGCAGGACTATGGTCAAAATGTTTAGTATGCGCCAACTCATGAATAGCCACATAGCGAGCAATTTCATGTGACATAAGCACCAGTCCTGCATGTAGCATAATATTATGCTGACTACTACAACTTCCCCATCGAGTTTTCGGGCGACGAATTGTACACTCCCTATAAGCCAAATGAGTGTGCTCACTTAATTCTTTCAAAAGCTCTGGTAATTCTTGTTTCGCATAAGCAATAACTGCGTTTTGCAATGCCAAATATGGCTGTGTGTCTTTAATAAATAAAGAATTGTTTTCCCAGTCGAATTGAAAAACACGATGCTGCTTTTGAACAACGACTTGAAATGGCTCTTCTTTATTAAAGAAATAAATTTCCGAAGGAATTTCAATGGATGCCGATTGGACGTTTTGTTGCTTATGCCATGTCTCGGTTAACCATTGTTCAGATTGTGCTAAAAAATGCTGAATTTGCTTCTTACTACAAAATAAAGGAACCGTAAGACGGATTGAAGCAGGCTCAACACGTAAGCGCAATTTTCTTGCTCTTACGTGTCGAACGATTTTAATCTCTGGCATTTTTGCAGACATTACTGTGCTGTACGCTCTTCAATACCATTATTCGTTGCAACAATTGCAATCGTTGCCGGATTTAAGGCGAAGATACCGTTAGTTACCACACCAGGAATATTGTTAATTGTTTTTTCCAGCTCAATAGCATTTAAAATATTAAGATTGAAAACATCCAAAATAACATTACCGTTATCTGTAACTACACCTTCACGATAAACCGGATCACCACCTAAACTTACCAATTTACGAGCTACAGCCGAACGCGCCATTGGAATAACTTCTACTGGTAATGGAAAATCACGTCCAAGTTGATCAACCCATTTTGAATCATCAACAATACACACAAACTTCTTAGCAATTGATGCAACAATTTTCTCACGTGTTAATGCAGCACCGCCACCTTTAATCATATGCATATGACGGTCGATCTCATCTGCACCATCAATATAAGCATCTAGACTACCTACATGGTTCATATCAACCACTTCAATACCAAGTTTTTTAAGACGATCAGCAGTTGCTTGAGAACTTGCCACAGCTGCTTCTAATTGTAATTCTGGGAGTAAATCAATTAGAAAATTTACGGTACTTCCAGTCCCAACACCCAAAATGCCACCTTTGGGTAAGTGTTTTAAAGCAGCTTTCGCAGCAGCTTGTTTCTTTTCATCTTGGGTTGCATATAGGCTCATTACATCACTCAACTATTTTTTGACATTTATGCGCCAATAAACGGCGCAAATGCACAAGGGTTTGCTACAATAATTTCCTATTTTAAACTGTTATAGGGAAGATGAACATGCTGTCTCGTGTGGTACGACAAATTTTACAAGCAACGGTTTATGATGTTGCAATTGAAACACCTCTCGAAGCAGCTCCACGAATTAGTCAAAAATTAAACAATACAATTCGTTTTAAGCGTGAAGATTTACAACCCGTTTTTTCTTTTAAATTACGCGGCGCCTATAACCGTATTAGTCAATTACCTAAAGAACAACTTGAACGCGGAGTAATTTGCGCCTCTGCTGGCAACCATGCTCAAGGCGTAGCATTGTCAGGACAAAGACTAGGAATTCCCGCTATTATTGTTATGCCAAGCACAACACCTGACATTAAAGTTCAGGCTGTTAAACGCTTAGGTGGCCAAGTCGTGTTACATGGCGATAGCTTTGATATCGCAAATAAATATGCTCAACAACGTGCAGAAGTTGAAGGTCTTGTATTTATTCCACCTTATGACGACGAGCTTGTCATTGCAGGTCAAGGCACAATTGCCAATGAAATATTACGTCAATGGCGTGATGTAGAATATGTGTTTGTTGCTGTAGGTGGTGGTGGCCTTATCTCAGGCGTAGCTGCTTACCTTGGTGAAGTTGCACCGCACGTAAAAGTTATTGGTGTTGAATATGAAGAGTCTGCTTGTTTAAAAGCAGCTTTAGAAGCAAATGAACGTGTAATTTTGCCACATGTAGGCCTATTTGCAGATGGTACAGCTGTTGCACAAATTGGTGCTTTACCATTTGATATTATTCGTTTGCGCAAATCTGATAATTCAGGACCAATTGTTGATCCTGATATTGTCACTGTGAATACAGATGAAATCTGTGCAGCAATTAAAGACACATTTGATGAAAACCGCAGCATTGTTGAACCTTCTGGAGCAATGGCTTTAGCGGGTATCAAAAAATATATTCACGAACATAAAATCAGTAATAAAAATATGGTGTCGATTGTGTGCGGCGCCAATATGAATTTTGACCGCTTACGTTATATTGCTGAGCGTACGGAGTTAGGTGAGCAACGCGAAGCGATTTATGCAGTTACCTTATCTGAAGAAAAAGGTGCATTCTTAGGCTTCTGCCGTGCTTTACAAGGCCGCAATATCACTGAGTTTAACTACCGAGCAAACAATACAGAGGAAGCACAAGTATTCGTCGGTATTAGTTTGAAAGGTGGAGATGCAGAGCGTCATGAAATTTTAGAGCAGCTTAAACAGCAAGATTATATTGTAGATGACCTTTCTGACGATGAGGTTGCCAAATTACATATTCGTTATTTAATTGGTGGTCACGCAAATCTAGATGATGAAAGATTGTTCCGTGTTGAGTTCCCTGAACGTCCAGGCGCCCTCTTAACATTCTTAACTCGTTTAGGCCCAACTCACAACATTACCCTCTTCCATTATCGTAACCATGGTGCAGCAGAAGGACGTGTTTTAGTTGGCTTACAAGCAACCGATGCGAAACAAAACCCTGATGGATTGATTGAAACGCTTGAGCAGATTAATTATCCGTATGCAGAAATTACTGATAACGTCGGCTATAAACGCTTCTTAAAATAATCTTTAATTTTGATGAAGAAGCCGACAAAGTTGTCGGCTTCTTTATACAATCTTTTTATATTTCTATCATCTTTACATTGCATCTCTTTATCTTAAAGAAAATATCCTTAAAAATAATGATCTAACTCGGAAAAAAGGACCAACATGGCACAATTCGCAGTCATTGGCTTAGGTAGTTTTGGAGCAACGGTAGCTCAAGAACTCACAAAATTAAATCATGATGTTATTGGCATCGATACAGTAAAAAAGAATGTCGAAAATCTTGCCGACGTTTTAACTCATGCCGTCATTGCTGATGCTACTGACGAACATGTGCTTGACGAATTGAATATCCAAAATTGTGATGCTGTTGTAGTTGCAATTGGTGAAGATATTGAAGCCAGTATTTTGTGTGTGTTGAACTTAAAAAATCTAGGCATTGATAAAATTTGGGTAAAAGCAAAAACCAAAGCTCATCACACGATTTTGTCACACCTCAATATCAATAAGATTATTCATCCTGAAGAAGATATGGGGGTAAGAGTTGCTCAAGCTCTGAATTACCCAATGGTAAGTCGCTATATGTCTTTAGAAGATGACCATTACATTATAAAAATTGAGATCCCAGATAAGCTTAACGGCATCAATTTATATGGCATTATGCAGCAAGCTCCTCAGGTTAAAACATTGCTCGTGAAAAGACAGCAGCAAATTTTGTTTGAGACTGAAGAAAATTTCACTTTGCAAACACATGATATTCTTATTTTAGAAGGTCATTTATCGCACTTAAAGAAACTTTCTAATTGCTTCTTATAAGAAAACGAACTCTAGAATATGTCTATATATCCCAAGCCTCATAAAACGTTAAATTTAAGCCCTCCTTCACTTTTAGCGCTAGGGTTTTTAGGCTTTATTACTTTTGGCACTTTGTTGCTTAAATTGCCATTTGCGAATACAGGCAATGTCAGTTGGATGGATGCGCTTTTTACAGCCACCTCAGCAGTTACCATTACTGGTCTATCTGTTTTAAATATTCATGAATCTTTTACCCTCTTTGGGCAAACTATTATTTTATTACTGATCCAGTCCGGCGGTTTGGGTTTTATGACTTTTGCGATATTGGCAGCATTAAGTTTGTCACCAAAAGTTGGTCTTAAACAGCAAATGATGGCTCAAGATAGTCTCGGGCAAACGAGCCTATCTAAAGTTACTTTTGTTGCTAAAGGCGTTGTCACCTATACTCTTATTTTTGAGCTGATTGGTACAATTATTCTCACGACTGCTTTTACACCAACATACGGGTTTGCACGTGGTTTATATTATGCAGTTTTTTATAGCATTTCCTCATTCAACAATGCTGGTTTTTCATTATTTTCCAATAGTTTAATGAATTTCCAAAGTAACTATATTATTTGTATAACCATTAGCATCCTTTACACTTTAGGTGGTCTTGGTTTTTTAGTACTCATGGATATTAAACAAAACAAAAAATGGAAAAAACTAACACCCAATAGCAAGCTTATTCTTACCACTATTGCAATTATCAACCTCGTTGCGTTTATTTTAATATGGGCCTTAGAAGCTCAAAATCCCGCGACTTTAGGGACATTAAACTCAGGTGAACAAGCCTTAAACGCTTGGTTTCAAGCAACAGTTCCACGATCTTCAGGCTTTAATACCATTGATACAGGTGCAATGACCAATAGTAGCTCCTTACTCATGATGTTATTGATGTTTATTGGTGGTGGCTCACTGAGTACAGCGGGTGGAATCAAAGTTGGAACCTTTGTCATTTTAGTACTTAGTGTAATTTCATTTTTACGCCGTACAGATGAAATTAGAATATTTAACCACTCTGTATCTCACGAAACGACCTATAAAGCATTAGCAGTGACTGCTATTACGAGCATACTGATTTTTATAGGCTTCTTTACTCTTTTGCTCTTAGAACCTAAAGCAGATTTTATGAACTTGCTTTTTGAGGTTGTTTCAGCGGCATGTACAGTGGGTCTCTCTCGTGGAATCACACCAGATTTACATAACGGTAGTTTATTCATTTTAAGCCTACTCATGTTTGCTGGAAGGCTTGGACCTTTAACACTCGCCTATTTAATCGCTACTCCGAAAAAGAGTCGACTCAAACATCCTCAAGCCAATATTCAAATTGGATAATAAAAAAGCCGCTTTAAAAGCGGCTTTTCTTATAGCGTCTTAGTACCAATTCAAGAGCGATACACCCAAACCAGCATAAGTTGCTCGATGGTTATAATCAATCAAGCTTTCACCATAACCATTAAACAACTGGAAATGTCCGCGTAACTTGCCACTGATTGGAAAAGCCCAATCAAATTGCACAGCACCATGAGAGTCATCACCACCTTTCAATGAATGACGCAGCATTAAAGAGAAGTTATTCTGCTTCCACTTATAAAACGCTGTTAAATCACCACGACCAATGTAATCTTCCATATCCGGATTATTATCATCTTTACTATCTTCTTCAAGACGAATCCATGGACGAAGCATTAAAGCAAAATTACCACGCTCCAATCCAACATTAAAAATTACACGGTTCCAGCTACGAGATAATGGATCTGAACGACCATTTGACTGATGGTTTAAGGTAACTCCAAGCAAACGCCCATCTAAACCAAGCAACTCGTAGTTCGTTCTAAACATTAAACTTGCTTCTGGCTCATAGTTCGTTTCACGGAATGGGCGAGATTCTTCAGCATTGAACGTCTGCCAGCGTGAAGATTGTGTATACCCTACCCACAAATCACCATTATTTCCAAAAATATTTTCCCAAGCTTTGGTTTTCAAAGAAATCTGAAACTTACTTTCTGTTGATTTCAGATTCTGAGCATCCGTTACAGTGTTATTTGGATTTGGACTACTCGGGAATTCATTCTTGTCACTGGTCCAAAATACAGGTAGTAAATAGACTGGTTGATAAGCACGAATATTCCAAACACCTAGCTTACTTTTTTCAGATAATTCCCAACGTTGATCTAGCAAAGAAGTAGTAGGTTCAAGTGTAGGTGCTTTACCAATCACTTTAATATTACTAACTGTATCTACCACCTTCTCTTTAAATGTTTCTGGTTGAACAACAGGCTGATCGATTTTTTTAACAGGCTCAGGTACTACAGCGGCTTGCACAACAGGTAGAGCTGCTGGTTTAAATACAGAGTCGTAACAAGCCAGACGATCGGCATTCGAAGCAAGAGCAACACATGCATCAACTGTGGCAGGGTTTGCTGGAGCTAAGGTATCAGCATATGTTACAGACGCACATAAACAGCTAAGCATGATTCCCATGCTTAGCTGTAAAGATGTGCGTTCAAATTGTTTGAACGCCATGTTCAATCTCCAATTTTTATTTTAATTAACTTGTTGAATGGTAAAACCTAATTGCTGCAATTCATCACGTTTAGCAAATGGCGCAACTACAGCTTTTACAGGAGTTTGCTCTACTAAATATTGACGAGCAACACGTTTTAAATCATCCAATGTTACATGTAACAATCTTTCACGCAAAGTACGGCGGAAAGCTGGTGTTCTCGCATGCAACAATGCATAACATGCTGTAATCGCTTCACCTGCTGGAGAGCCTGGTTTATCCATACTTGCCACTAAACCAAGAATTGCTTCTTCAAGCTGATGAGGTTGTTGCTCTGTATTTAATAACCATTGCACGCTTGCTTCAAAGTCTTTGAACGTCTCTGCTAAACGTGGGTCACGGTAACTAAAGAAACGGAATGAACAAGCATTTCCATCATAACTAGCACCGCCGCCATAAGCACCACCTTTTTCACGGATAGCACTGTGCAAGAATCCGTTACGTAAATAAGCTGCCAATACCATTAATGGAGCCGCATCTGGATGTGATACTTCTACGGCTTGATATGCAGACGCACAGAATTGAACATTGGCCTGAATTAACCACGCTTCATGATTATTATCATTAGCTTGTTCTACTTGAGTTAACTCAGCTGTAGCTGTATCAACATTTAATTTATCCCAAACATTCTGGATTTCTTCAACCAAACGTTCAGATTGATGTTCTTCACAGACAAGTAAGAACTGTTTAGGCGCTTGCAACAACTTACTATGAATACGTTTTAATTCTGCAATCAGCTCATCGTAAGCGGCATCATCTTGGGTAATTTTAGTAACAAGCTCACCCAACCAGTTCAATGCACCTAAACCCGTGTTTTGATAGTCACGTTGAGCCAGAGCACTCATGTTACGAGAAGCAATCTGCATCGCATAGCTGTGACCTGAACCAGATAAACGAGATTGCCAACGTGTTTTACGTTGTTGCAGTAACTCGATAATTCGTTCTTTCTCATCAAATCGAAGCTGTTCAAATGCTAATTTTAATAAATGAATTGCATCAAATTTCTGAGTCAACGATTTAGTCGTTAAAGTCAGCCAAGCACTAATTTTATCTTTATCATCAACTTTACTACGTAAAGAAGCACCCATTCCTAAACCACCACTTACAGCGGTTTGCAAGTTTTGTAGTTCAAGATAGCCATATTCGCCTGCACCCACTTCACCCATCAAAATAGAAAGCAAATTGAAGTAAGGTGACTTCACAATATCTTCAGGGATCTGGATAAGTACTTGTTGATAGTAAATGCCGTTAGTACCCGCATGGTACAAGTTCAACGGCGTATCCATACGATTACAAATAATTTCGCGTAACTGACCTTGCACAATATGCAAGTCAGCAGGTACATCTTCCAAACCTACTTTTGGCAATAACTCAAGATTATCAGGAGTGTCCTGACGTTCCTCTAAAGCCTTAGTCTTAGCAATGATTTCAGCCTTATCAGCATCTGTTAGCTTTTCACCAATAGCCGCTAAACGAGCTTTTTCCGCTTCCTGCTCTTTTACAGACTTGGTCGGGTCTGGAACTAAAGTCATTTGTACGCGATGAGGGTTGTCGAGCAAATGTGTTTGAATCAGATTTGATAACCACATTGGGTCTTTCAACTCTTCTTTAACTTGTGCAATTGCGCTGTCAACATCCCAAATTTGGATTGGATCATTATGGTGAATCGCACCACTTAAGCCATTTAAAATTAGACTTAAACCATACGGTGTACCATCACCATTAATTTCACGTTGATGTAACTCGATTTGATGCAAAATTGCATCGACTAAATTACTATCAATTGGTTTTGCAGCAACATCACGCAGAATATTTAAAACACCCTCTCTAAAGCTTTGCGCATGTTCAGGATTTGAACCTTGAACACCACAGTAGAAAGTCATTTCAAAATTACTATCGTCTACGCCCATTAATGGACCTGTAGATTGAGCATAACCACAAGTTTCTAAGTAATGACGCAGTGGCGAAGCCGAATTTTCTAATAAAATTCCTTCGACTAAACGCATTCCTAAACGCAATTTAATGTCATTTGCTTCTGGTAATAACCAAGATAAAACATGATAAGTCTTATCTTTTAAATCATCGCTATCAAGACCATAGTTCTCTGTTACTTCAATTGGCGCTGCTAAACGTTTTTCAGGCTTAGAATATAAAGTTGTACCCGCAGAAAACTTATGTAGAGCTAGTTTTTCAAATTGCTCTTGCAACTCATATGCTGTCTGATTACCAAAGGTCATAAAAACAGCATTACTTGGGTGGTAATGTACTTTATAAAATTCGACTAACTGCTCATACGTTAGATCAGGAATATCTTTAGGATCACCACCTGAGTTGTAATGATAGGTCGTTTCAGGGAATAAATGATGGGCCAACTGATGATAAAGTTGGTCAGACGGTGCACTCATTGCACCTTTCATTTCATTAAAAACAACACCTTTATAAACAGGTTGTCCATTTTCAAGTTCAATACGAATACCTTCTTGAGCAAAATCAAGTGGATTCAAATTGGCAGCAAATGCCGCATCAAGATAAACAGAAAGTAAGTTTTGGAAATCTTTTTTGTTTTGAGTAGCGAATGGATATGCTGTCCAGTCTGCTGCTGTAAATGCGTTCATAAAAGTATTTAAAGAACGACGAATCATTAAAAAGAATGGATCACGTACCGGAAACTTTTCAGATCCACACAAAGCCGTATGTTCTAAAATATGTGCCGTGCCTTTAGAGTCCATAGGCTGTGTTCTAAAAGCAACAAGAAATACATTTTCATCATAATCAGTTGCCAAGTGATAATGCACCGCACCTGTGACTTTATGCTTATATTCAGACACTAAAATATCTAATGCTTCTACATGGTGCTGACGTAGCAACTGAAACGCAGGGTGAACAGTTTGAGAAATGGTTTCAGTGACATCTACAGTCATGTGATCTCCTAACATATCGGATAAGTGAATAAGTCTCATTATAGCCTGAGTCAGCTTGAGATTGGCGAACAAAAGCCAAGTAAAATACTATGTTTTTGTTGAGTATTAGTTTTCATTGGCACTGCTTTGATATCAAGCATATAGCCATGAATGTTTTATCCTAACAGAACAAAAGCTTTTAATTCTATGTATATGATAGACATTGAATAAAAAAGCTGATTAATTTTATCTCAACGAGCTATTTGTGAGTCTAAAGAATTTTCACACAATAATATTTTTCCACTAATTTTTGATTTAACTGAATTTTATTCAACAAACTACAGCAAATCCAAGCAATGGTGTAAACTTAGCAACCTGATTTTTTATTTTGTGACAGCACATATGGCAACTGTAGATCTTTTTGCAATTGGTAATGCATTAATCGACCAAGAATTTAAAGTGTCTGATGATTTTCTTAGTCAACAAGGTTTGCAAAAAGGCACCATGCAGTTGTCCGATGGCGACACTCAATCTGCTCTTTATGCGGAGTTAAAACAGCATCAAGATTATAAAGGTCAAGCAAGTGGTGGTTCTGCTGCGAATACTACTGTAGCCTTTAGTGCATTAGGTGGAAGTGCTTTTTATGGTTGCCGCGTTGGTAACGATGATTTGGGTTCAATTTATCTGCAAGGTTTAAATGAAGCTGGCATCCAAACCACTCCAAAATCAATCAGTGAAGGCGTGACAGGTACCTGCATGGTACTCATTAGTCCTGACTCTGAACGTACAATGCATACTTATTTAGGCATCACTGCTGAACTTTCTCAAGATCAAATCGACTTTGAACCGTTAAAAACAGCAAAATGGCTTTATATTGAAGGTTATCTTTCTACAAGTGAAACAGCGCGCAAAGCTGTAAAACAAGCCAGAGAAATTGCAAAAGCAAATGGCGTTAAGATTGCTTTATCTCTTTCAGATCCTGCCATGGTGCAATACGCTCGCGAAGGCTTAGAAGAGCTCATGGATGATGGCGTAGATTTACTATTTTGTAATGAACAAGAAGCGTTAATGTATACAAATACAACAACTGTTGAAGATGCTCTTGCTCAATTACGTTTTAAAAATCATACAGTAGTCATTACACAAAGTGCTAAAGGTGCTTTAGTTTCTAACTCTACTCAACATTTCCATGTTGCAGGTCGCCACGTAGAAGCCGTTGATACAAATGGTGCTGGCGATGCATTTGCAGGCGCATTCCTATACGCCCTAAACCATCATCAAGATTTGAATGCTGCTGCACAGTTAGCTGTCTTAATTTCTAGTGAAGTTGTTTCTCAATTTGGCCCACGTTTAGCGATTAATGATTATGCTAAACTTCTTGAAAATTTTCAGAAGGAATGTGCTTGAAATGGAAAGGATCTGTATGACGGAAGAAGTTCCTGAGCGTGAAGCTAGAGCTTTTGACACTTTACAAGGAACTACTATTTTCATTACGCAACGTGATGGCGCATTCTATGCTTACCAAAACTTATGCCCTCACTTGCAAACAGAGCTTGAATATTTAGAAAATCAATTTCTTGATCAAGACCAAGAATATATTCAATGTTCTACCCATGGTGCTTTATTTACTGTGGAAACAGGTGAGTGTATCTCAGGACCATGTTTAGGTGATTTTTTAAATAAAGTTGAGATTAAAGTACATTCAGATGGCGGTATCTATATCGTAGACTGAAACGATCAACATTAGAGTTTCTGCCATGGCTGATTTCTTTTTCAATTATTATCTTATGCCATTTCACTTAAGTGTAGTGGCTTTGATATTACTCAGCGTGGTAGAAACCATTGGTATGTATATTGGACTTCGTCCAAGTCAATTACTCAAAAAAATTGCGCCTGTTTGGCTTTCTAACTCGCCACTACTTAACGTTAAATTTTCTAAAGCTTTAATTTTCGTTTTTTTACTTATCAATTTTAGTTTTGCAGGCTATTTTTTACAGCTTTCTTTCTTTGCAATCCAGCATTATTTTATTTCACCATTTTATTTAATCGTCCCAGCCCTTGTCATCGCAATCTTTTTTACTGTATTCATGATTCACTGCCTTGACCAAGTAATTAAACCAAAGCTTACTCATACAAACTATAATCTTTTAGGACGTTTAGCGACAGTTTCCAGTGGTAATGCTAGACCTGGATTTTCTGCCCAAGCGCGAGTGCGTGATGAATTCGGCCAGCTCCATTACGTTCAAGTCGAACCAGAATACGGCGAACTCGAATTATACTCACAAGTTATCCTTGTAAGAGTGCATAAAAGCCATTATGTAGCCAAGAAAATTTCTGTATCAAACGATCTTTTCGCCCCCGATTAAATTCTCACTACTATTCTATTTACTTGCTGCTTTTTGCAGGCTTTATTACGTCTATATTTTATTATTTTCTTTTTAATTAATTATTTATTATTCCAACTATTTTAGTTTGAAATAGTATTTATAAATATAATATACAACCATTTTGGTTGGTATTAAATTAAAACAAACCATTTTAATCAACTTAATATTTTTTTATTTACAAGTGTTTTAGTAGGATTTAACAATCAATTCAAACCATTTTAGTATGGTATTTATTTTAAAATATTAAGTGTTTGTTTTATATAAATTAATTATTTAAATATTCATTTAAAATATATTTAATGTTTATTTTTATTATATTTTGATTAATAATAAAATTAATATCAAATGAGGTTTAATTTATGAGCCTTAATTTTAAAAATCTTAATGGTCGTTTAGTTAAAGAAATCACTATTATTCTAATAATAAAAATAGTGCTTCTCTTAACGATCAAACATATTTGGTTTGATGCTCCCACCATCCCCAAAAATTTTGACAATCAGGTCGCCGAGCATATTGCCGGCGATAACATTTCCCACATTAAGGAGACACGTTGATGATTTCTGAAAGCGTGGTTGATCTTTCGCGGTTTCAATTTGCGATGACCGCAATGTATCACTTTCTTTTCGTCCCTTTAACTCTAGGTTTGGCATTTATCCTTGCCATCATGGAAACCACTTATGTCATTTCCGGTAAAGAAATTTACAAGGATATGACTAAATTTTGGGGAAAATTATTTGGTATTAACTTTGCTTTAGGGGTAACAACTGGCTTAACCATGGAGTTCCAATTTGGAACAAACTGGGCTTATTACTCACACTATGTAGGTGATATTTTCGGTGCGCCATTAGCAATTGAAGGCCTTATGGCATTCTTCCTCGAGTCGACATTTATAGGTCTATTTTTCTTTGGATGGGATCGTTTAAGTAAGGTTCAGCATCTAGGCGTAACATGGTTAGTCGCTCTAGGTTCTAACATGTCAGCGCTCTGGATTTTAGTGGCGAATGGTTGGATGCAAAACCCAGTAGGTGCTGCATTTAACTTTGAAACGATGCGTATGGAATTAGTTGATTTCGGCGCACTTATCTTTAACCCTGTAGCTCAGGTTAAATTCGTCCACACTGTATCTGCGGGTTATGTAACTGGTGCAATTTTTGTACTTGCTATCTCAAGCTACTACTTGCTTAAAAAACGTGATCTACCTTTCGCACGTCGTTCATTTGCAATTGCTGCAATTTTCGGCCTTGCATCTACACTTTCAGTGATTTTGTTAGGTGATGAATCTGGTTATGAGCTAGGTGATGTTCAAAAAACTAAACTCGCTGCGATTGAAGCCGAATGGGATACTCACCCTGCTCCTGCTCCATTTACCTTGTTTGGTGTACCAAACCATGAAGAGATGCGGACAGATTACGCAGTTAAAATTCCATATGCATTAGGTTTAATTGCAACTCGTTCAACAACCAAAGAAGTTACTGGTCTTAAAGATCTCATGCAACAGCATGAAGTTCGTATTCGCAACGGTATGCTTGCCTATGCCGAACTTGAAAAATTACGTGCAGGTGATCGTTCACCAGAGTTATTAGCCTCTTTTGAAAAAAATCAAAAAGATTTAGGTTATGGCCTACTTCTTAAGAAATATGCACCGAATGTAGTTGATGCAAGCGAGCAAAATATTAAAGCTGCTGTAAAAGATACTGTTCCAAATGTTACAGCGCTATTTTTCTCTTTCCGCGCAATGGTTGCCTCTGGTTTCTTAATGCTATTACTCTTCGTTTTAGCGACTTGGGCTGTAGCAAAAAGAAATGCTGAAAATAAACCTTGGCTACTGAAATATGCATTGTTGGCTCTACCGCTTCCTTGGATTGCTGCACAAACTGGCTGGTATGTAGCTGAAGGTGGTCGTCAACCGTGGTCTATTGGTGAAATTCTACCAACTCATCTCTCTACTTCTAGTTTAAGTACTGGTGACGTATGGGGTTCGATTATTGCACTAGCAGCGTTCTACACCGCTCTTTTGATTATTGAAATGTATTTAATGATCAAATTTGCTCGCTTAGGACCAAGCTCTCTACACACTGGCAAATATCATTTTGAAAAGCAAGAACCGAAAGCAGCGGTTAAAGGGGAGGCCTTATCATGATTGAATATGAATTATTGAAAATCATTTGGTGGGTGTTAGTTGGCGTACTTCTGATCGGCTTTGCTCTTACCGATGGCTTTGATATGGGGTCTATGGCTCTCATGCCTTTCGTTGGAAAAACCGATAGCGAACGCCGTGCTGCAATCAATACCATTGCCCCACACTGGGATGGTAATCAGGTTTGGTTTATTACAGCAGGTGGGGCACTATTTGCTGCATGGCCAATGGTTTACTCAGTCGCTTTCTCAGGCATGTACTGGGCACTTTTGTTAGTTCTATTTGCACTTTTCTTAAGACCTGTAGGTTTCGATTATCGCTCTAAACTTGAAAATACCAAATGGCGTAACTCTTGGGACTGGGGTCTGTGCATCGGTGGTGCTGTTCCAGCGCTTGTGTTTGGTGTGGCCTTCGGTAATTTGTTTTTAGGTATTCCTTTTAGTTTAGATAGCACTTTACGCTCTGAATATACAGGCAGCTTTTTTGCCCTTCTTAACCCCTTTGCTTTAGTTTGCGGTGTGGTAAGTCTGTCTATGCTGTGTGCACATGGCGGTGCATGGCTCATGCTCCGTACTGATGAAGCTTTAAAACAGCGCTCTGCCAAAGCCACTCAAATTATGGCAATTATCTTTTTAATTTGTTTCCTTGTAATTGGAGCATGGCTGTATTTTGGGCAAGTTCCAGGTTATAGCTATGCTGTTGCTATAGACCCAAATACTGCGCTTAACCCTTTAGCTAAAGAAGTGATTACCAATAGCAATCCTGGTTGGATGAACAATTACAGTACCTATCCAGTGACTAAAGTTGCCCCTGCTCTTGCCATCTTAGGTGCAATCATTGCAATTTTTGCATCTTCAAAAGTAAAAGCAGGCTTAAGTTTTACTGGTACAAGTTTAATGATTGTAGGAGCAATTTTAACTGCTGGTTTTGCCCTATTCCCATTCCTACTCCCATCTAGTATCAATCCTAATTCTAGCTTGACAATGTGGGATGCTGTCTCAAGTCACCTTACTTTAGGCGTTATGACGGTTGCTGCCTGCATTTTTGTTCCTCTTATTTTGATCTATACCAGTTGGTCTTATTACAAAATGTGGGGAGTCATCACTAACAAACATATCGAGTCAAACTCGCATAGCTTGTATTAAGGAGAAAACTATGTGGTATTTCGCATGGATCCTAGGCATTTTGATGGCATGTTTTGCGGGCGTACTCAGCGCACTTTATATCGAACACCATCAAGATTTAGATGAGGAATAAATGATGGCAAAAGCAATGGCAGCATCAAATCATCGAAAAGCTCAAGCATTTGCAATGGCCCTTTCTTTTCTGTTGGCATTGCCTCTTGCTGCAATTTTGTTGGTTTATCCTTCACTCATGCTAGATGCAAACGGGCACTACAATCATAGCCAGCTTATGCTGGTGATGATTGGTATTTCTGGTGGCTTTATTTACGGAGTGGGTTTCGTACCTAACTTCTGGTTATGGAAATGGCTATTTAGCCCGTGGGTGGCTTGGCCTCTCATGCTTTTAGGCTATTACATCTGGTTCCTAACCTAAATCAAAAAGACCTCATCTGAGGTCTTTTTTCATTTCAACCAATTTAATAGGGACCCTTGGCACCCCTACATTTGCTTCAACCGGATATGGCTGCTTATTACCCGTTTTCATATATCCACGTCTTTCATAATAAGCGATCAATTCAGAACGGACATCTAGCACATACATTAAAGCGCTGGTCAGATGGGGATCTTCTTTCAATGCATATTGCTCTGCATATTCTAAAACAGATCGACCCACTCTCATATTTTGAACTTGAGGATCAGTACAAAATGTTCCAATCTCAACCTGATTATTTTCAAATGTAAGCCCAATACAAGCAATAAGCTTAGAAGCAGAAGTTTCCGCTATCAATAATGTTGAATTCCTAAGTTGTAGTTGTTCTTCTAATTGAAACTCTGTAATACGCTGTCCTTCTACCCAATCAAGTTCTGTTGTCCAACTTCTATCTTGTTGTTCTCGATAGGACTTATTAATTAAAGCTACAAGTTGTGGAATATCAGGAAATTGAGCTGAACGGAAATTTAAATTATTCATAAAATATACTTAGGCTATTTATAAAAATTCTAAAAATAAAGCCGATATTAAATCGGCTTTATTTTAAATAGCAATAAATTAATTTGATTGTTCAGCTAACCACGCCATAAATTTTTGACGCTCAGCTTTAGAAGCTTTTTGCCAAGTTTCTACTAAACGTTGATCATTCGTTTGGGCTACGCCTGTTACAGGCATAGATGTTGGAGCTGGTACAACCACCTGAACAGAAGTAGGTTTAGCAGAGGCATACACTGCCTCAGGTTGCGATTTAGATGATTTAGTCGTAAAGTCAGTGACTTTTCCTAATAAACCCGTTGCAAACCATGGTTTTGCCTCATTGTTTGCACCAGTTTGTTGTACGATTAATTCATTATTTGCGCTGTACAAAGCCACAGTTGGTTGCTCAGCATATTTCTTTGCTTGTTCAAATTGCTTTGGTGCATCTACCATTCTGAGCTTATAAGTTTGCCCATCTTTGAGAGCCGGAGTTTGAATTGTGATTACTCCAGATTTAACAATGTCATGCTCCCCGCTTAAATGTTCAAAGTATTCTTGATAGCGCACACTTAAGCTTGTTTCACCAGCATCGACTTTATAATTATTTTTAGATGAACGAAATAACCCAGAGTTGACTTCCTGACCATTCACCGCAAGGATTACAATTTCCTCTGGTGCTGTAATTGTAACTGCTGAAAATACCGAACCGCTGAGTAATAAACCAATTGCAGCAACACCTAATCTTAAAGTCATCTGTCTCTTTCTCTGTGTTTGATAAGCTATTAAATCATGAGCAATATGCAATATGATTGTGACTATTTTATGACAAAGCATTTATCGACTAATTTCTTGATTTATTATTTTGAAATATGCATTTGAATTTCATAAATTTTCGTTTTATATATTCTTCCTATTCATTCTAAAAATATAAAAAAAGCACCTAAAATAGGTGCTCTTTTTTAACTTCAATTAAATTAATTGAAAGTTTTGAAACGATCAGCATCATTAATAAATGCTTTTTCACCTGCTGGTGCTTCAACCGAACCAAATACTAATTGAGCACGTAATTTCCAAGTTGCAGGAACATCAAATGCTTCAGCTGCGTCTGCATCGACAATTGGGTTATAGTGCTGTAAAGATGCACCTAAACCAAGTTCTGAAAGCGCAGTCCAAGTTGCAAATTGAGCAATTGCACTTGAGTGTTCAGACCATACAGGGAAATTGTCTGCATATAGTTCGAATTGCTCTTGTAAGCTTTTAACAACAGCTTGGTCTTCATAAAATAAAACCGTACCAACACCCGCTACAAAGCTATCAATTTTTGCATTTGTACCAGCAAAAGCTTCTGCAGGAACAATTTTACGCAAAGCTTCACGAACTAAATTCCAGAATTTAGCATGAGATTCACCGTATAGTGTCACTATACGTGAAGATTGTGAGTTAAAAGCTGAAGGACTATGTTTAACTGCTTCACGGATAGTTTCTTCAATTTTTGTGCGATCTAATGCAACGTTTTTACCAATTGCATAAATTGTACGACGGTTTTTAATTTTATCTAAGAAAGTAGACATTTTGTTATTTCCTACCTATTGATTTGACCGAGGGTCGTTGTTTGGGAATGAGTACAGTGTATTAAAGTCATTTTTCATAATCAGCATTAAAAATATGACAGTTCGTTTTATTTTCGCAACAATAATAAAAGATATACATATAAAAAAAGCTTCACGATTTAGTGAAGCTTTTTAGGGTTACCAAGCAATTTACTTATCAGTTTCAAACAGCGCAGCAACAAAAGATTTAGCCGAGAATGGTCTTAAATCATCAATTTTTTCACCTACACCAATAAAACGAATTGGCACATGGGTGCGACTTGCAATATTAAAGAGTACACCACCTTTAGCTGTTCCATCCAACTTGGTAATGGTAATACCCGTTAAACCTACAGCTTGATCAAACTCTTGTACTTGGTTGATCGCGTTTTGACCTGTTCCCGCATCTACTACCAACATAATCTCATGAGGTGCAGTTGCGTCAATTTTTTGCATAACACGTTTAACTTTTTTGAGCTCTTCCATCAAGTTACTCTTATTATGTAAACGCCCTGCCGTATCCGCAATTAATACGTCAATTCCTTTAGCACGAGCACTTTCAAAGGCATCAAAAATAACAGAAGCACTATCAGCTCCATGACCTTGCGCTACTACAGAGATATCGTTACGTTCACCCCAGATCTGCAATTGCTCAGTTGCTGCGGCGCGGAATGTATCACCAGCAGCCAACATCACTTTTTTACCTTCACCTTGTAAACGTTTCGCCAACTTACCAATTGTTGTAGTTTTACCCACTCCATTTACCCCAACCATCAAAATCACATAAGGTGATTTATTAGGGTCAATATGTAATGGCTTAACACGTGGAGCCAACAAAGCAACCAACTCTTCTTGTAACGCTTTATATAAAGAGTGGGAATAGATCAAATCACCACGAGCTGTACGCTCTGTTAAATTGGTAATGATGGTTTTTGTTGCTTCAACACCAATGTCTGCAACCAATAATTGCTCTTCGACTTCTTCAAGTAACTCATCGTCAATTTCCTTTCCGCCAATCAAGATATTGACCATACCATCAGCGAAATTACGACGAGTTTTGGTTAAGCCTTCTTTCATCCGGCCAAAAAAACCAGTTTTTGGTTGTTCAACCGGTGTTTCTGTAGAAGCCACTTCGTCTTTGGCTACTTCAATATTTTCTTGTGATTTAGCAAGAGATTCAACGATGGGAACATCGATAGCAGGTAAATTAGGTAATGTGACATCGTCATCACCGATCTCAGCATCTATCAAGAATTTATTTTGCATATTCGATTGTTGCTCCATGCGGATTCCTTGAAAAGCAGCGCGTTTAAAAAGATAAAGTTTAGCATAAATTCAAAATTTTGCCTGCCACAATAGTGCTCAAAAAGCTTTGGAAACCAAGATTTAGCCTGATTAACCCATTTACTGAGTATCTTCCTGAGCAAGTGCTGGATATTGTCTAATATGAGCACCTTCAAATTGATATGCATGCATTAACTTTAAATACTCTGCTCTATGAATTTCTGATTGAGCTATTAACAGCTCAGCCATATCCTGAGTTTTAGGATAAGTGGCCTGATGAGAGAGTTGTATAATTCGTTGATATTGTTCCGGACTAATAGGCCGAAGTAATGCTAAATATGACAGCACAAAAATACAGCCAATGACAATAACCACAAATAGGTTAAAACATTGATCAACTTTTAACTCAGACTTTAATTTAAGAAAATTTTGTTTGAATATGAGCATGACCTACCTCGAATTAGTGTAGTGTAGGGTTCAATACTCATAAGCACAAGATCAAACATCCAGTAAGGCCAAGAATCGTACCTTACTGGATAATAATACTTAGCTTATTAGTGAACGAATGACGGAAAAGTATAAAATTGCTGCAATAATCACCAAGACTAAAAACATCGCAAAAATACTTAAACCTTCTTCAGCATCGGCTGGATGCAGTTCGTCTTCGTCGGCAATTTTTCTCAGTTCACCGTCATAAACTTGATAAAACCAGTTTTTTTGTGCAGGTTCTAAATGCCGTGCAAAGTCAAATACCCTTTTGCGCTGAGCAAGACAATAATCCCCTAAATGGATCTCTTGATGAAAGATCGCTTCGTCTAATAGCTTACGATGATAATGGGCTAGTTCTATGATTTGTTCCTCTCTAGGTGGAGTATCAAAAACAAAGCCATCGATAGTATTTGTCATATTTTATTCTCCTTGTCTTTTATTCTCATATTGATTTTACTCAAAATTATTTGTGAATAATGTTTAATCATGTATCCTAATAGTGAATTAACTGGTATGCACCAATAGTTGACAAATCCATTAATTTGTAATATTAGTTTAATAATTCTAAGTTAAATTAATTTAAAGGCAGTGGCCTTTAGAAAAAGTAATCATAATTACAATAAGGAGTTTTCTATGATTCAACGTATCTCTCATCATGATTTAGAACATGTGTACGCAACTGCAGTAAACACAATTCACTCTCAAATGAATTTTCAGGATGCAGTTGCACAGTTAGAAGAAGTTGCTCGCGCTGGGCACGGTAAAGCTGCTCTGTTTTTAGCTGAATTGTATTATCAAGGTTTCCGTGTTGAACGTGACTCACTTAAAGCACAATATTGGCAAAAGTTAGCCACAATGCAAGCATAAAGAAACGTCACTTAGGTGGCGTTTTTTATGCCCATAAAAACCCAAATTTATCAATTCATTTAAAAACTTTAGACACTTGAAATAAAGGAACGTGATTTCATAGCTGGAATATTTGTTTACGATTTGATACCTGTTTAAACTGAAATGTCATCTGATTTTTTTATAATAAGCAAGACAAGTTAGAACCTTTAAATTCACAATGAAAAGTTTAAGTAATCTACAACCGGTTTCAAGAGACTTGATGATTAAGATTTATATTTTAAGAACCATGATGTATTGCGGGGTTCTTTGGGGATTATTTCATCAAGGATGGGCAATTAAATCAGATCAGGAAGACTTTATTTTTCCTTTTTGGCTTAATGGTTTGCAGGCACATCGCTACGCAAAAGAGCATTGGCCACATTACAAACCAAGAAGAATTACACCTAAAGATTTCCATGAGTCTTTACTACCAACTTTAACACGACTCAACGTTACTCCTGCTTTGTTTAATTCATCTCATAGAAAATTAAAGTTATCTACTCAGCAAATGCAACATTTCTTTTTCAAACATCCGAATTGGCAAGGAGCGTAAACTTTTCTTTAGGTTCTTAATCTCTATTAGAATGCTTTTTGAACGCTTGAATGTAAAACTTGTATTTGAATGACTATCCAGTCTTTGCATTTTTATAAAATCAAGCTAATTTAAAACAAAATGATAAAACACAGGACAGAAGAAATGACAATCGTTGCACAAGTAATCAAGAACAAAGCAGAGCAAGATATTTTTACAATTTCTCCAGAAGCCACTGTCCTTGAAGCAATTAAGATTATGGCGGATAAAGGAATTGGTGCGCTCGTCGTATCTGAGGGCGAAAAAGTTGTCGGAATTTTATCTGAACGTGACTACACACGAAAAGTAACGCTTATGGAACGTTCATCATATAGCACTACAGTTGCTGAAATTATGACATCTAAAGTACTTACAGTAAGCCTAAACAATACAGTTGAAGAGTGCTTACAGCTTATGACAGATCGTCACTTACGCCACTTACCTGTATTAGACAATGAAAAACTAGTTGGTTTTATCTCTATTGGCGACTTAGTAAAAGCTGCGATGGAAGATCAGAAAAATCTCATTGAACAATTAAAACAGTACATCTCTGGTTAATTATTTCATATAAAAAAATGGGCATTTATATGCCCATTTTTTATTGATGTAAAAACTTAAAGATAGTTATTAATTAAAGCAACTAAACGCTCTAGCAAGTCATCAGCCTGTGCTTGAGTCATGTTAATTGGTGGCAATAAACGCACTACTGAACCAGCTGTAACATTAATAATAAGTTTATGTTGATCTCGAGCTATTGCAACGAGCTCAGCGCAGTCTCTAGGCAATTGAATACCAATCATCATACCAAAGCCACGTACTTGCACATCTTTATGTGCCAATTGCGCACGTAATTGATCAACAATATAACCACCAACAACTGCCGCGTTTTCTACAGCATTCTCTTTTTGGATTGTATCAATTACTGTATAAACCACACGAGAACCTAGCACTGTGCCACCGTAAGTAGAACCGTGACTACCAGGTCCTAATAAGCCAACAGCTTTACCTTGGGTCATTACCGCGCCTACTGGAAAGCCATTACCAAGTCCTTTCGCAGTCGTCAAAACATCAGGCACAATGTTTGTATGCTGATAAGCAAAATACTTACCGGTACGGCCGTTACCTGTTTGAATTTCATCTAGCATCATTAGCCAGTTATGTTGATTACATATGGTGCGGACTTCTTCAAGATAGCTAAAGCCTTGGGGTGCTGTATTAATACCACCCTCACCTTGAATAGGTTCAATCAAAATCGCAACAATATCTGGGTGCTGCAAAGCAGCTTCTTGAATTGCTTCTACATCACCAAATGGCACACGAATAAAATCATTGGTTAAAGGAGCAAAACCATCTTGTACTTTCTTATTACCAGTAGCTGAAAGTGTTGCTAAAGTACGACCATGAAATGATTGCTCTGCCACAATTATCTTTGGTGAACTTATACCTTGTTGAGTACCAAATTTACGAGCAATTTTAATGGCGCCTTCATTTGACTCAGCACCACTGTTTGAAAAGAAGATCTCTTCCATCCCTGAAACTTCAGCAAGCTTCTGAGCAGCAGCCGTTTGCCAAGGAATCTCAAATAAGTTACTTGTATGCACAAGTGTTGCAGCTTGTTCAGCAATTGCTTCTGCGATGACTGGATGCGCATGACCTAAACCACATACAGCAATACCGGTTAAAGCATCTAAATACTCTGTACCATCTTCGGTATATAGATATGCCCCTCGGCCTCGTACAAAACTGATCGCTTGGCGACCATAAGTAGCCATTAAATGTGATGGTTGATCAGGTTGTATTGGAGCTAGGGTAATATCATTCATAACGAACTCTGTCTGTATGAGGTTTTAAGAAGGGTTTATATAAGCAAAAACTGGCTCTGATGAAAAGTCTCATCACTCATTTATCTAAAATTTCGTCCGCTTTTTGCTATCGCTTCGGTTTATACAATAAAATATTGAATATTCAATGCAACTTTAAGTAATCAGGTGGTTTGCAAAGCGATGTAAACACCCCCTATAATGCTGCTAGATTAGTTGAGGATCTCTTTATGACTGAACAAGCACGTGATACTGAAGCGTTAATCCGCGATCAAATTGCGAAGCATCCCGTTTTACTTTACATGAAAGGCACTCCGCAGTTTCCACAATGTGGTTTCTCTGCACGTGCTGTAGAAGCGCTCAGTCAAATTGGTCGTCCATTTGCATATGTAAATATTTTGGAAAACCCTGATATTCGTGCAACATTACCAAAAATTGCGAACTGGCCTACTTTCCCGCAACTTTGGGTAAATGGCGAACTTATTGGCGGTAGCGATATCATGCTTGAAATGTTCCAAAATGGCGAATTAAAACCATTAGTTGAACAATACAGTGCAGCGCCAGAAGCGTAAATAATAAAAAAGCCAATCAATAGATTGGCTTTTTTATACTCTCAATTTTAACGATCACTTACCCCGACATAGCGAAATAAATTTTCCACACCTAAATCAGATTTTAAAATAATTAGATTTTCATATGTTGTTGTCGTGAGAGCTTCAAAAATATTCATATTCGGATCTTCGTGCAACTCATCCACATTTTGATCCATACACTCTTCAAATCGATCAGCAATAAATTCAAACCCCAACAAATCCATAGCAATAAATAAAGTATGTTCACATGGCTGAATATATTGTTCTTGCGCCCAGTCAATTATTGCTTGTTTGCAAAATGGACATTCAATATTCGCAGAAGCATCGTTAAGTTCAATTAATTGATAGTGCATTAGATTTGAAAAGAATAGAAAATTGTAGTGTAAAAGAAATTAATTGAAAGTTCTAGAAAAGGCTAGAACCACTCATCAAAAAACACACAATAAAATTACATTGTAATGACAATATAATTTCAAATTCTCAGCTGAAGAAATATCTTAGTATATGTTTTAATTACAAAAAATTTAGTTTAAAAATTATCGTTGCAAAAATAATAATGTAAAATCATGGTTGTTGCAGAAATAGGATATTTTAATGCTCACTGATCTTGATGATTTTTATTGTTTTGCTCTCGTCGTTGAGCATGGTGGTTTTAGTGCCGCTGAGCGTGTAACGGATATACCAAAATCAAAACTAAGTCGTCGCGTATATAGCCTAGAAGAAAACTTAGGCGTTCGCCTGATTCAACGCAGCTCTCGTCATTTTGCGGTTACAGATATTGGGATGGATATTTATAGACATGCTCAAGTCATGATGAATGCTGCACAGGCTGCTCATGATTTGGTTGATCATTTAAGCATTCAACCTAGAGGTGTGGTAAAGGTTAGTGTTCCTGTTGATATTGCTCAAAATCAACTGCCTAAAATTTTGCCTGCTTTCTTAAAAAAATATCCAGAAATTCGTTTGCAACTTATGGTCAGCAATCGTCGAGTAGATGTCATTAATGAAGGAATTGATATTGCTTTACGTGTTCGCTCAAAACTAGATGATGATCCAAGTTTAGTTCTTAGACAGTTTGCACTTATTGAACAGAGTCTATTTGCAAGTCAAGCATATCTAAATGAATTTGGAGATATAAAAAATCCAGAACAACTTAGTGAGCATCGCATTTTAAGTTTGTCAGAAGAGCATCTTGATCAACAATTCCTTTTGCATGGTCCAGACAATCAGCAAAAGAAAATCAAAGTCAGCCCTATCGTAATGGGTACAAATATCCATATGTTGGCGCAATTAGCGAGTCAAAACTGTGGGATCGCTTTACTACCTGAGAGCGCAGCAGAAGATTTTCTAAAATCTGGACAGCTTGTACAAATTTTACCGGAATGGAAAGCTCCTCACGGTATATTACATGCCGTATATCCATCACGCCGAGGGTTATTACCTGCTGTACGAGTATTTATTGATTATTTGGTAGAACATCTTTCTGAGCATTAAAATGAATTAAAATAAAAAAGTTCGATAATTATCGAACTTTTTTATTTTTAAATTGCAGGATAGTTTCCTACACCTTCAGGCCAAGGTGTTAAGAGTTCAAAGCCAGTGTCAGTTACAGCAACCATATGTTCCCATTGCGCAGATAACGAAAGATCTTGAGTAATAACTGTCCATCCGTCATTTAATTCTTTAACCTGTGGTCTACCCGCATTAATCATCGGTTCAATCGTAAAGACCATACCTTTTTTTAATACTAAGCCTTGGCCACGCTGTCCATAATGTAAAACATTGGGTTGTTCATGATAAACCTTACCAATCCCATGACCACAATACTCTCGAACAATGCTATACCCTTCTCGATGAGCAACTGACTGAATAGCATAACCAATATCGCCTAGTGTAGCTCCTGGCTTAACAGCATGAATCCCAGCAACCATCGCTTCATAAGTTGTATCAACAAGTTTTTTTGCTTGCGGGTTTACATCACCTACAAAATACATGCGGCTCGTATCACCAAAATAGCCATCTTTAATAATCGCGACATCAATATTAATAATATCGCCATCTTTTAAAATCTTATTCGGTGACGGAATTCCATGGCAAACTACTTCATTTACTGATGTACATATTGTTTTAGTAAAACCATGATATCCCACATTCGCAGGAATAACTTTTAAAGTATTTACAATATAGTCATTACACAGGTTATCTAAATATTCAGTAGATACACCCGGTTTAATATATGCCCCTATCATTTCTAAAACTTGTGCAGCCAAGCGTCCAGAAATTCTTAACTTTTCCAGATCTTGTTCAGTTTTTATTGTAACAGTAGAAGCTCTCATTCAGTTTTATCCTCGTAGGCACTGCTTTTACCACGCCTACAAAAATGTAAGTTAATTTAGAATATTCTAGAACGGATATAGGATAGGCTGGAAGCATTAAATGCCCAAATATTCAACATTCATAATAGAAATTCATACTTTTATTTTTGCATAATTTCTTTAAAAAGTCAGAGATAAAAAATGATTTCCTAATTTCTTTCAATGGTTTTTCAAATACATACCTTAACCAGTTGATATTTTTAATATCTATTAAAGTTTTTTATGCTCTGAAAAAAATCTTTTTCACATAAAATACCGCTTGATCATGATCTCTTTTGCTCTAAAATTCCTTCTTTTTTATTAATTTTAATTTATGCAACATCTTCGTACTGGAGATATTATTGCCCTAGGTTTTATGACCTTTGCTCTTTTTATTGGAGCTGGCAATATTATCTTTCCTCCCATTGTCGCTCAACAAGCCGGTGATCATGTATGGCTAGCCGCTATAGGCTTTTTGATTACTGCAGTTGGTCTACCTGTAATTACCATCATGGCACTCTCTCGTATGCAGGGTTCCATTGAAATTATTAGCTCTCCTCTTGGTCGAGTAGCAAGTCTGATTTTAACCGTTGTTTGTTATTTATCAGTAGGCCCTTTATTTGCTACTCCACGTACAGCTACTGTTTCTTATGAAATTGGTTTTTCATCTTATTTTGGAACATCAAGTAGTAGCCTTTTAATTTACAGCGCAATTTATTTTTCATTTGTAACTGTAGTTTCACTTTATCCAAACAAGTTATTAGATACAGTGGGTCATGTGCTTGCTCCGCTAAAAATTATTGCTTTAGCAATTTTAGGCATTGCAGCAGTTATGATTCCAGCGGGTTACGTCCCTGCTCCAATCAACCATTACGTTGAATCTCCAGTTTCGGAAGGTTTCGTAAACGGTTATCTCACTATGGATACTTTAGGCGCATTAGTATTCGGTATCGTAATTATTCAAGCGATTTATTCGCGTGGTGTTACCGATAAAAAATTAGTCACTAAGTATGCGATTATTGCCAGTCTTATTTCTGGTGCAGGTCTTACTTTAGTCTATTTAAGCTTATTCAAATTAGGTGTAGGTAGTCATGAAGTAGCACCAAATGCAGCAAATGGTGCAGTAATTTTACATGCATATGTTCAACATGCTTTTGGCAATATGGGTTCATTATTCTTAACTGGCCTCATTTTCTTAGCATGTATGGTGACAGCGATTGGCTTAACTTGTGCTTGCGGTGAGTATTTTGCTCAGTTAACTAAATTACCTTACAAACTTTTAGTATTCATTTTAGTTGGTTTCTCTTTCATTATTTCTAATCTTGGATTAACCAAACTTATTGCCGTATCAGTACCTGTTTTAAGTGCAATTTATCCACCAGCCATTGTTGTGATTATGCTGAGCTTCTTTTGGAAATTTTGGCACAAACCCTCTTTTATTGTCGGTTCAGTAACAAGTATTGCTTTAATTTTCGGTATTATTGACGGTATTAAAGTTGCTGGTTTTGGTGATTATTTACCTCCATTTCTTCAACATTTACCTTTAAATGAACAAAACTTAGCTTGGTTGATCCCATCTTTAGTTGTTCTAGCAATTACCGTAATTATCGACAAAGTTAAATTTAAAAACATTTAATCTAGTGTCTCTTTTGAAATCGAGTTTTACCCAAACATGATTTTATATATTGAATAAAATGCTGAGTTTACCCAACTGGCATTTTATTTCCACACTACTTTCAATGACAAATCAACTATAGATATAATCAGTTTTTACTGTAAAATTACACTAAAATAATTTTTAGCTTACTAGGAAAGAAGAGCAACAATGAAAAGTAAATATTACCTAACACAAGCAGATGCAGAGTTTTTAATGGAAGAAGCTCAAAAATATGCAATTGAACACAACTTTAAAGTCAGTATCGCTATTGTTGATGAAACAAGTTCTCTATTGTTGATGAAACGTTTAGATGGTGCTTCACCTTTATCCTCACATTTATGCTTAGAAAAAGCAAAATGCTCTTCAATATCAGGTAGACCTTCAAAATTCTATGAAGAACTTCTACAAAGTGGACGCTTAGGTTTTTTAAGTATGCCTAGTGCTCAAGGAATGTTAGAAGGTGGAAAACCGATTATTTATGACGGGCAAATTTTAGGGGCGATTGGCGTTTCTGGTGTTCAATCTTTTGAAGATGCAGAAATTGCTCAACATGCGATTGATACATTTTTAAAAAAACAAAACAGCTAACCTGAAATGATAGAAAAGAGAAATTATTACACTTTTCATTAAAATATTTTCTCTTTTCTAAAACATTAAGTATTTTATACAAAAATATTTAATATTTACTTTTTTAATACCTTAACCTTTTATAAACATAGAGTTTTTTATAAAACTGTTCAAAAAATTTTCTATTCACTATTGAATTGAATTAAAAATAGAAGTACAACATTAAACTTATTCTTGACTAAAACATTCGGTTTTAGCGCAACCACAAGGAGGGATGGAGATGTTATCATTACATTTCAACAAACAAGTCTTCATTAACACTCTGAACAGCAAAGATTCAGTTGTTTATGGAGTAACACCGCTTGCTCTTATGCTGACTTTACTGTTTCAAGGTATGATTAAAGGAAATCTGAAACCCGAATACTTTATGTATGCGATGGTTGTTTCTTTCATATTTTGTGTGTGGGCCTTTGTCGACCATAAGATGCGAAAACTAGCTAAAAGACGTCTTAGTCAACAAAACTCGAATACTTAAAAAATGGATGAGCAATCATCCATTTTTATACATCCAAAAATAAAAAAATTGTTCCGATAACTAAAATGGCTGTAGCTACTAATTCAGTCAAAATTAATCCCACCATCATTAAAGTCATCATCCATGAAGGTAAGCTAAAACGACCTAGCTTGTGAGGACGTTTGAATTGATTTGTTGTGTCCTGTAAATAGCCATGTATGATATAAACCAGAATTGAAAAACTAAAAAATAGAATATTTGCGAACACACACCATAAAGTAATATTTTCATTTAAAACAGTAAAACAACTTAATACAGCTAGAATTAAGCTAGCAGCTGCATATAACAAACTACTTCGATGAGCGATATCCACATAATAATGAGCACGACTTAATTCTGAACGGCGTATTTGCCAATATTTCCATACCCCAGTTAACATTCCTATCCATAAAAATATGCCACTAAACACAATTGCGAGCTGTACAGCTTTTGGTAAATCCATCTTTTTTCCAATTATTTGTTTTATTCAAATTTAATGAGCTATATAACATAAATATTGACTTTATAGTCACATTTTAACCAAGTTTCATTTCGGAACTCGTGTAAATTAAAGATATCAATAAACCAATCACTACGAAATATTATGGATAACACTTTTGAATCATTTTGGATGACCTGTAAAGATGGTTATCAACTTGCTGCACATTTTTATCCAGCTCAATCCCCAAAATCAGCAAATCCCGTATTGATCTGTCCAGCAACAGGTATTACTAAAAACTTCTATCATTCTTTTGCTACATGGTTAAGCGAACAAGGATATGACGTATTAAGCTTTGATTTCCGTGGAATTGGAGGCTCTTTACACGGATCTTTGAAGCAAAATACAGCAAGTATTAATGATTGGGGAGTTCTCGATATTCCTTGCGCAATTGATACGTTATTAGAAAAAACTAAAGCAGAACAAGTTACCCTTCTGGGCCACAGTGCTGGTGGTCAGTTATTAGGAATTGTTCCTAATTTTCATAAAGTAGCAAAAGTTATTGCGGTCGCAGGTTCCACTGGCCATGTAAAAGGTCTTAAAGGTAAAACCAAGTTTTTAGCACCGGTAATGTTCAATGTCATCTTTCCAATTTCTAGTGCTTTTAAAGGTTATGGTGCTACTCAATTTATTGGAATGGGAGAAAACTTACCTAAAAAAGTCGCCCAACAGTGGCGAGAATTTTGCAGCCATTCAGGCTATGTGAAAAATGCTATAGGTAAAACAGTCCATCATGATTTTCATAGTGAAATTATCTGCCCTATTACTTCAATTTGGGCAAGTGACGATGAAATTGCAACCGAGCGTAACGTTGAAGATTTATTAAAACTTTATCCTAATGCACCTACAAAAATGCTAGAGCTAAATCCCATGAAACTTGGGCATAAATCAATTGGGCACATGCTAATGTTTAAAAAATCACATCAAAACTTATGGTCACTCCTAGAACAGGAAATCCAACACTAATCTATTGATCTTTTACTTTTGCCTCTATACCCGTAATCCGGTATAGAGGTTTTTTTTAATATTAATACCCACTTCTTTTATAAAGTTACTTTATTAACCTGATAATTATCATAAGAAATTAAAATATATTAATCACCCATTCCTTTGTATTAAAAACAAGCATTTTTTACGTAAATACGTCGATATAGCTTTAAAGTTCTGCTATCGTTATTTATACGAAGCTGTTGTTTAAAAACGGTTAAACTAACCTATTTTTAATACAAACAGCTTCTTTTTTTCTGTTTAGCTAAACCAAAGAAATTGTTCAAGGATAAGTATGCTAGCACTAGAGCCTCGACATATTCATATGAATCAACATGCTGTTGATAAAAAGCATGCATTACAGTGTCTAGTAGATATATTGGTAAAAGATGGGTTAGTTACACCTGACTACATTACAGGACTCATCAATCGGGAACAACAAAGTGCCACCTATTTAGGTCAAGGCATTGCTATTCCCCACGGTACACCCCAATCTCGCGAATTTATTCTAAAAACAGGTATCCGTTTAGCTCACTTTCCAGAAGGAATTATATGGGATGGTGAAAACAGAATTTATTTAGCTGTTGTTATTGCAGCAAAATCTGATGAACATTTACAAGTTCTACAAATATTAACTCGAGCTTTAATGCATGATGTAAGTGAACAGGTAAAAAATGCTAAACAACCTGAACAAATTATTGAAATCTTACAAGCTCAACCATTATCTTTAACTTTGCATGAAAATTTAATTCAAACTGAAATTGAATCTCAAGATATTGAAGATTTGTTTTGGTCTGCATCTCAGATTCTAAAAAAGCACAATTTCGTAAAGTGCGGTTTTCTAAGTTCACTTGACACTGATCAAGTTATTCAACTACAAGATCAGATCTGGTCTATTTCAAGTAGTAAGTTTGTTCAACAACCAGCGATCAGCATTGTAAAACCTCGCCATGCTCTAGAGCTAAACGGAAAAAAATTAAACACACTAGTGTGTATAGCTGCCAATGAGCAATTAGATAGTCAGAGATTTAATCGACTGATTGATATTCTATTTAATCCAGAGCAAGTTGCGCAATTAGACCAAACACAAGCACCAAATGAAATTGCTAAAATCATTGGTGCAGATGTTATTCCAGATTGGCCTCACCGTTCGGTTGTATTAGCCAATGCCCATGGATTACATGCTCGACCAGCAACTCATTTAGTGAACTTAACTAAAAGTTTTCAAGGTGATATTCAAGTCGCAGTAGATGACGGAAATTTTGTTTCTGCTAAAAGTTTGACACGCCTCTTGGCTTTAGGTTGTAAACGTGGCCAAACTTTACGTTTTATTGCCGAGCCAGAAACGGATGCAGTTGAAGCTTTAGATAAAGTTATTTTGGCAGTGCAACAAGGCTTAGGTGAAGAAGTTGAACCTATACAATCTTCAGACATTAAAATTGAGCAATCTAGTGAAATCCCAAGCCATTCAAAACCACTTAGCTCAAATACAGGAATTGCTGCTTCAAGCGGTTTAGCTTTCGGACCTGTACATGTAATTAAGCCAAAGGTTTACCAATATGAACGTATGGGCTTAAGTGTCAAAATAGAAAAAGAAAAACTTGATATTGCGCTTCATGCTGTTAAAAACAATATTCACCAAGTTATTGCAAAATCTGAAGTGGCTGAGATTAAGCAAATCTTCCAAGCACATTTGGAAATGCTTGATGACCCAGATCTGATTAATGGTGTTTATCAAAAAATTAACTTAAATCTTTCTGCCCCTGCTGCATGGCATGAACATATTGAAGCAGCAGCCAAAGAGCAAGCAGCTTTACCAGACCGATTACTAGCTGAGCGTGCTACAGATTTACGTGATATTGGTGATCGTGTTTTGGCTCAACTCTGCGGTGATATTATCATCGAAGAACCTAAAGAGCCTTATATACTAATCATGTATGACGTAGGACCAAGTGATGTAGCCCGACTTAATAAAGAGCGTGTAGCAGGTATTTTGACAGCTGTAGGTGGTGCAAGCGCTCATAGTGCTATTGTTGCTCGTGCTTTAGGTATCCCTGCAATTGTTGGGGCTGGTGATCAAGTACTAGATATTGAGCAAAAAAGTTCTCTTTTAATTAATGGAGATACTGGAGCTTTTATCTTAAATCCCAATGCTCAACAAATCGAACAAGCAAAACAAGAACGAGAGCTTCAGAAAAAAATTCGTGAAGAAGCTGAACGTCATAGCCAAGAACCTGCAATTACTTTAGATCAACATCAAATCGAAATTGCTGCCAATTTAGGAAAAGTTCAAGCAACAGCCCATGCGGTAGAATGTGGCGCTGAAGCCATTGGCCTACTCAGGACTGAGCTTGTTTTTATGGCGCATAGTAGCGCTCCGAGCGAAGCTACCCAAGAAGCAGATTATCGTATTGTTTTAGATGCTCTAGCGGGCCGACCACTCGTAGTACGTACGCTAGATGTAGGTGGTGACAAACCACTCCCTTACCTTCCAATTGCTGAAGAAGAAAATCCATTTTTAGGTCTAAGAGGTATCCGTTTAACGCTAAGACAGCCAGAGCTGTTGCGTCAACAACTTATTGCTTTGCTTAAAGCTGCAGATGATCGTCCTTTACGAATCATGTTTCCAATGATTGGCCGTGTGGAAGAATGGCGTGCTGCAAAAGCTATTCTTGATGAAGTTAAAGCTGTACATCCATGCACCAACTTACAAGTTGGTATCATGATTGAAGTTCCTTCTGCTGCTTTACTTGCACCTATTCTCGCGAAAGAAGTGGACTTTTTCAGTATCGGAACAAATGATTTAACTCAATATACATTAGCCATTGACCGTGGACACCCTATCCTTTCAGCTGAAGCTGATGGACTACACCCAAGTATTTTGCAATTGATTGATCAAACTGTAAAAGCTGCGCATAAGTATGGCAAATGGGTTGGTATATGCGGTGAACTCGCAGCCGATCCAAAAGCTGTGCCCATTCTAATGGGCTTAGGGGTCGATGAGCTTAGTATGTCACCAAATAGTATTCCTTTGGTTAAAGCCCAAATTCGTACACTTAACTACAGCCAAGCTCAAGTGCTTGCTAAGCGTGCACTTGAATGTGATAGCGCTACTGCTGTACGTCAGTTATCCGAACAAGAAATGTAAAGATTAGGAATAGTAATGGCTAAAGTTTTAACAATTACTTTAAATCCTGCAATTGATGTGACTATACAACTCAATGAGTTACAGATAGGTGAAGTAAACCGCCAAGAATCTGTTGAAATACATGCGGCAGGCAAAGGTTTAAATATTGCTCAAGTTTTAAAAGATTTGGGGCATGAAGTTGTTGTTTCTGGTTTTCTAGGAGCAATAAATAGACAGATTTTCGATGACCATTTTAAAGAAGCTCAATTTCAATCTGAATTTATTTATATTGAAGGTGAAACTCGCCAAAATATAAAAATTGCTGAACATTCAGGACGCATGACGGATTTAAATGGAAAAGGTTTTTTCGTATCTGAACTAGATAAGAAGCACCTCTTCCAAAAAATTAAAATGATTTTGCCTCTGGTAGATGTGGTTGCCATTGCCGGAAGCCTTCCACAAGGTTTTAGTGTTGATGAGTTACAGCAACTTATTAAGCTCATTCAACAGCAAGGTAAAAATGTTGCACTTGATACAAGTGGTAAAGCGTTGGTTGCTGCAATTGAATGTCAACCTTGGATGATTAAACCAAATACAGATGAGTTAGTAGAAAGTTATCAGCTTCCTGCTACAACCTATGCTGAACAAAAAAAACTTTTTGCAAACTTAGCTAAAATTGAACATGTCGTTATTTCGATGGGTGAAGACGGTGTAAACTGGTTACATGACACTCACCCACTGCATGCCACAGCACCTAAAGTGATAGTTAAAAGTACAGTTGGTGCCGGTGACTCTCTTTTAGCAGGTATGATTCATGGCTTATTAAGTGGCTTCTCTGCCGAAGAAACATTAAAAATTGCTACAGCAATTGCAAGCCACGCTGTAACACAAATAGGCTTTCGTATTCCTAATGCTGAAAAGCTAAACCAATTAAAAGCCCAAACTATAATCAATTCATTGAGTGAATCTGATGCCAACTGCTAAACGTTTATTATTTGTTATTAATAGTCCGCAACAGCAAGTCAATGCTTTGATTTTAGCTCGTAAGCTTGCACAAGTCGCGTCTCAACAGGGTTATCAAAACAGCATTATTTCGCTTGATGAATTCGAGGTGAATGAAAGCTTTGACCAAATTATCGTTGTTGGACAACGCCCGAAAAATCTTAATATTTTTGGTACACACCCTTTATCTTTCGTTAACATTGAAGAGATCAAAAGTGATACTGATTCAGCTCTTCAAACTGCTTTAGATCATTTTAAATCTGCTCAAGACTGGCAAAATGATAATAACGTATCAGCATCTACAGCTAAAAAATTTGTTGCGATCACTGCGTGTCCTACGGGTGTCGCGCATACTTTTATGGCCGCCGAAGCTTTACAGCAAGGCGCAGAAAAACATGGTTATGACATTGAAGTAGAAACTCAAGGTTCCGTTGGCGCAAAAAATATTTTATCACCTCAAACTATTGCTGATGCGGACATCGTCATTCTTGCGACTGACATTGAAGTTAATACAGACCGTTTTGTAGGTAAGCGTGTTTATAGATGTAGTACAGGTTTTGCTCTAAAGCAAACAGATAAAGCTTTTGCTGAGGCAATCAGTAATGCGCAAGTTTTAGAACAAGGTAAGCAACAAACATCTGCAGAAAACAAAGATAAAACCGAAAAAGTTGGCGTATATAAACATCTCTTAACAGGTGTCTCTTATATGTTACCTATGGTGGTGGCGGGAGGGCTTTTAATTGCTCTGTCTTTATGCTTTGGCCTTAATGCAGCTGAACAAGCAGGCAGCTTACCGGCTATATTAAAACAAATTGGTGCCGCTGCATTTATGCTTATGGTTCCAATGTTATCTGGTTATATCGCCTACTCGATTGCTGATCGTCCTGGCCTCGCACCTGGTTTAATTGGCGGCTTACTTGCTTCTCAGTTACAAGCAGGTTTTTTAGGAGGTATTGTCTCAGGTTTTCTTGCAGGCTATATCGCACTATTTATCGCTAAAAAACTTAAACTTCCAACTAGTTTAGAAGCACTTAAACCCATTCTAATTATTCCGTTATTAGGCACATTATTTGTTGGTCTAATTATGTTTTATGTGGTTGGACAGCCAGTAGCACATATTTTTGAGCTAATGAAAGATTTCTTAAATAACATGGGTACAACAAATGCCGTGTTAATGGGAATTATATTAGCAAGCATGATGTGTATTGATTTAGGTGGACCAATCAATAAAGCAGCCTACGCTTTTACTGTTGGACTGCTGACAACAAACACGTATATGCCTATGGCAGCTACAATGGCTGGCGGCATGGTTCCTGCTATTGGTATGGCTATTGCGACTTTCATTGCTAAAAATAAATTTAGTACAGGAGAGAAAGATGCTGGAAAAGCAGCTTTCGTATTAGGTTTATGTTTTATTTCTGAAGGTGCTATTCCTTTTGCAGCTAAAGACCCAATGCGTGTTATTCCAACCTGCATTTTAGGTGGAGCTGTGACTGGAGCACTCGTTGCCTTATTCCATTGTGAGTTGGTTACTCCTCACGGCGGTGTATTTGTTCTTTTAATTCCCAATGCGATTAATCATGCTTGGTTATATCTTGGTGCAATTGCTGCTGGTAGTATTGTTACAGGGATAAGCTATGCGATTGTTAAGAAAAAAATAGAAGAAAAAGCTGTGACCACTGTATAATTAAAAAGGGAGAATATAAATTCTCCCTTTTTTTATAAATTATATGTGCCTGATCTCATAAAAATTTAAACTGAAAACTATTTAATATTTAATTTTCTTTCTCTGAGACTTAAATCATTTAATCTGAATAGCTCTTGCCATAATCTGTGTGGGCACTTCTTCTGCGAGCATTACGGTTAGAGTTGGCTCTTTTGAGATTTAATGGATAAAATTTATTGAAATTATAATTTATAGACAAAAATACCTCTATTTCAAAAGCTTAGTATTTAAAATAATGTTTGAAATTTATTAATAAAAATCAGTTATTTAATATAGAAATCTAATTTTATTTTACTAAATAATAGATGTTTCATGTTAAATGTATGGTAAATTTCGGCAACACCAAAACAATACAATGTCATGATATATATAAATATTTTTTATTTAAATATCTTAATTTTTCATAGTTATGACTTTAGAGACAAAAACTTTCTCGTTCAATGCCACGTTCAAATCATAATTTTTTTTCTACGATGCCCTTGCAAGCAATATCGTTCAATTAACGATCAAGCAAGCTTAGATGCAATCTTACATATCCACTCAAAGAGTTTTAGGTACAGCCCTGTTAAGCAGTTTTTACCTTTAATAATCTTTGATTATAGCTGAAGAGTATTTAAAGTTCGCAAAGTTATAGGAATGCTTTATAAAGGTAAGGACAATTAAACCATGTCATTGTTAAATGAAGCTATATAACTTTTGCTCATCAAGTAAAGTCCTGCTATAACTTGCTTGATGAAACTATATTTTTCAACTATTAAAGATAGTTCACCAGGAATGCGATCCACCAAGGTATGGGGAAAAGTCAATGACAAAGAAGTATGCGCGTTTTTTACCTACAACAGAATCTTTTACTCTTGAAGATTTTCCATATTATTGGATTACTCAGGTACATGCTCAATATGTACAAAACATTGATAATGCTTTAAAAAAATATGGTTTAGATAACTCACGTCGACGCATCATGTTGGCTTTAAGCAGCAAGCCCCATGCGAGTGTTTCTGAACTTTCAGATATGATTATTTCAAAAATGTCGACTACCACAAAAATTGTTTATCGTTTGAAAGATGAAGGTTTGGTTGAAACTTACTCTTGCCAAACTGATGGTCGTATCACTCGTGTAGTACTTACAGAAAAAGGGACTGAAATGATCAACAAGATCAATGATCTTACAAGTGTAGTACTTGAGCAGTCTTTTGAAGGTATTACTCCCTTACAGCTAGAAAAAATGATGGAAAGTTTAAAATTACTTTTAAAGAACCTTTCTCGCTAAGATGAAAGAAGAATCTATTTATACCCAATAGTTAAGCTCTCATTATGAGAGCTTAACTATTTTAATGTCTCTACTTTAATATTGAGAGAAATGGCATCCCACATAAAATAATCAATTAACCTTCCATCTGTTGACTTGAGCTCTTAACTCCAGTAGAAATTCTCTTTCAATAACTGAATAGCAAATTTCGGAAAATGGCTAAAAGAAAATACAAAAGTGACAAATTTCAGGTACGTCGTATTAACCGTAGCTGGTGGGTACTTGAAAAAGATCTTGAATCAAACTGCTATTTAAAACATGAGCAAGTGGCAACAAAAACCTTAGCAAACAACTATGCTGATGATTATATCGAACAGTACTATATGAATCTGTACATACAACAACAGTTGAAAAAACCAGAAACTGTATAAAAAGCCATTTTGGCTTTTTTTATTTTTATAATTAAAATCTATAAAAATTATGCATAAAAAAAACCTACATCTTGGGGAAAATGTAGGCTATAAAATGCACAAAAAGGAAATATATATCCTTTTTGACAAAAAGAATTTTACGATAATACAAGCTATTATTTTATATTACTTTTGTAAACTTAATAGCGATTATTGTATTTAATTAACCTCTTTTGAGAGCTTCTTTGTTTATATTATGAATAAAATTTGATTTATCAAATTCTTTATTTTTTATCTTTACTCCTTCTACTTTCTTAGTTTTATTTTTAATATGACAAATATATATGGATAATTATAAGCTGCTGTTTTAATAAGTTTTTTACAAAAATAAGCATAAATATTTTTTTAAAGAAAGATAAATAAAAATTAATAAATAACAAAAACATAAATTAAATCTTTAGTATATATTAGTTTTAATAACTCAATTTTAGTTCAAAAAAAATACACATAAAATTTATTATTTGCTGTTTTGCTTACTACAGAAAGATTACAATAATGGCTAATAAATAGATTAATCAACACAATCTTTCTAGGCATGTTATGACTTCAATGTCGAACAACACCCAAAAGCATTTTATTGTTGAGCAAATTCCACTCCCAACTTGGGTGAGTGATGAAAATGGCTTGATATTATATTGCAATATAGAGTGTACAGAATATTGGTTGGATACTTTTTCTCCATTGCCAGCGCAATGGCTAGATTTTATTTATCCTACCGATTTAGATGAAGTCAAAAACAGATGGCTCGAAGCAATTCGCCTACAAAAAAGAATCGAATTAAAATGTCGACTTTTACGAGCTGGAAATCAATATAGATGGTGCAAACTATCGATTCAAGCATCTAAGTATCGCAGCTCCTCACAAACTAGCGAATGGTATGTTAGCTTTTTAGATATAGATCACGATATTCAAGAACAACAAAACTTGCAAAAGAACATTGAAATACAAAATCAGATGTTAGATATCAGTGTAGATTGTATTAAAGTTCTGAACGTAGACGGCACACTTTCTCACATGAACAAATCAGGATGCCTCGCTTTAGGTGTACCTGTTGATGAAACAGAATTTGGAATGAAATGGCTCGAACTATTACCACCGCACATTCGTAAACGCGGTCGAGTCGCTTTGAAAAAAGCTCTTCAAGGTAAAGTTGCTAGATTTGCAGGAATGAGCTGTTTACCAGATCAGGATCCTGAGTATTGGGATAATATGCTTACCCCGATTCATCGGGAAAATGGTGAAATTGGACAAATCCTTTGTGTCTCACGTAATGTTACTCAACAACATTTGGCAGAAAACCAGCTTAGGAATATGAGTGAGAGAGATGAACTGACCGGATTATATAATCGGCGTTCATTTAAATTTCAACTTAAGCGTACTCTCTCATATTCAAAAGACACTCAAACAAGTGTAGGGTTACTTTTAATTGACCTCGACCACTTTAAACATATTAATGATACTTTAGGGCATAGCGCAGGCGATCATCTATTAAAAGTTCTCTCTAAACGCTTTAGTCATTGTGTAGATGATGAAAAGTGCTTTGTTGCGCGGTTAGGCGGAGACGAATTTGCGGTTATTATTAATAATCTCAATTCTGAAAATGATGTCCGAGAGTTAGCAGCCATTTTACTTCAACAGTTAAATCAGCCGATTACCTATTTAGGAAATGTCTTAAATGGTGGGATGAGCATTGGCTGCGCAATTTATCCGCAAGATGCCATAGACCAGTCAGGTTTGCTTAGTTGTGCCGATATGGCATTGCATGATCTAAAAGCGCGTGGTCGTGGTGGTATTCGCATGTATGATCCATGCATGATGCAAATGACCGAAACAGTCGCTTCTCAGCTTAATTTAGCTCGTCAGCTGATTCGCCATCATACCATCCAACCCTATTATCAACCTAAAGTAGACCTAAATACCCATCGTGTAGTGGGATTTGAAGCTTTATTAAGATGGCATACAACATCAGCTCAAAGAGGCTACCCTGCACAAATTGCGGAAGCTTTTAAAGATTATAATTTAGCGAGTAAGATCGGTGAAACGATGCAACATCAAGTTTTACGTGATATCGCCAAATGGATAACTCTTGGTATTACCCCTCTCCCTGTTTCACTAAATGCTGCACCAGTTGAGTTCTTAAGAGATAATTATGCTGAGAGACTTTTGAAAAAGATTAATCAATTTCAAATACCAACGCATTATATTGAAGTGGAAGTCACTGAGCACATGCTAGGCGACCGAGGCTCGGAATATGTGATCCGTGCACTTAATAAATTAAAACAGCATGGGGTACGTATTGCACTTGACGACTTTGGGACTGGTTTCTCATCGCTAACCCATATTCGCGATTACCCAATTGACAGTTTAAAAGTAGATTGTAGCTTTATCCAAAAGATGCAACATGACCCATCAATTTATGCAATTGTCCAAGCAATTGGTTTACTCGCTCCAAATTTATCACTCGGGCTTATCGCTGAAGGAATTGAAACTCCTGAACAAGAAGAACTACTTCGACAATTTGGTTACAGCATAGGCCAAGGGTTCTTGTTTGAATCTGCTATAGATGCTGCTCAGGTTATTTCCATACTTAAACAAAATCAGCCTTACTTAGAAAGTCATTACAATCTTTGAAAATAAGATGTTTAATAAACCCTTTAGTTTTTATTCATACTAAAAATAAACAATAATTTTAAAAAAACTGTTCATAATATAAGCATAAAGATAATAATTTCGGTGTTCCCGCACCATACATTGTCACAAGACAATAAGGAGCAATATATGAGTTATCACCATATCTTGGTTCCAGTCGATGGTTCTCCTACTTCACTTATTGCCGTTAATCATGCAACAGCAATTGCTAAGGCCTTTGGCAGTAAAGTGACTCTAGTATATGCACTTACCATAGATCCTTTCATTTCTGTAGAATTCATTGATAGTACAGAATTAGCACAGGATTATTTTAATAAAGCTAGAGCATCGATTCAGAGCATTTTAGACCAAGCTAAAGAACAATTTAGCCAACATGGAATTTCTGTTGAAACAAAAATTGTTGAGGGTCAAACAATCCACACAGAAATTATTAAAGCAGCTAATGAGCTAAAAGTAGATTTATTAGTGATTGGTTCGCATGGGCGAAAAGGGTTTAAAAAGTTCTTCTTAGGAAGTGTGACTCAAGCCCTTTTAGGAGAAATTCATTTACCGGTATTAGTCGTAACTGAATAGTTTTCTAAAGCTAAAAAACCGATCTTTAATAGATCGGTTTTTTAATGGCCTTGATTACTTAGCCTTATATGTAAACTTAATGAGAGATCCTGGATTTTCTAATGTATTTGTTACTGAGCCATCATCTTTTTGGACATTTCCGGCAGTATCAGTTAATACATATAAAACGTTCCCATCTGGACTTGCAATCACATCACGATAACGGTTGTTGCTCTTAAACATCGGTACAGCGTCATCATAAGTAGTGCTATAAGTTGGATCTAACTTAATACGGAAAATAACACCGCGTTTTAAAGATGGAACCAATAATGTATTTTCCCAACCAGTAATTGCTTTTTTACCGCCCTTATAGACATAGGCAGATGACGGCGCAACTGTTGGCCAACAAATATAGGTCATCTCTCCACAAGTTGGATCGTTATAGTTGTAGGTATCTTGAACGGTATATAAAGTTTTTAATGGTGGGACAAAGTTTTTACCAGTCCATTCAGATTCTTTCGTCACAGGAACCCCTGCGGCTACTTTTACTCCATTCTGAGCTAAATCCTTAATTGACTTATTGGCTGCTGCTGAATAGTTTGCATAAGCATAGCCACTATCATCTTTATAACCTGCTACATTCGGCCAACCATAGTTGCCACCTTTGACAATGAGATTAATTTCATCGTCAGAGTTTGGGCCTTGTTCAGACTGCAACAATTTACCATTTGGAGTGAATACTAAGCCCTGCGGATTACGATGTCCGAGCGTATAAATATGGCTAACCACCCCATTAAAACTTGGATTATCCTTTGGAATACTTCCATCAAGATTTAAGCGTAGTACTTTACCCATATAGGTGTGATAGTCTTTGCCATTGAGTTCTTGTTGAGTTGGCGTATGTTGTGCTTGGTTTGGCAAGAACAAATAAGCAAGTTGATTACGCCCTTGGTCACCAATCGTATAATAAATCTTTTGATCTGGCCCAATGACAAGACGACCTGACTGATGGTCTTTCGATGATGGTAATCCTGCCAATAAATCTACTGGCTTCTCGAGCGTATCTGTTGACTTGTTATAGGTATATCGACGAATAATCGTTTGATTCGGTAATTCTTTATCTGTAGATTTCGGATTTTTAAATGTACCTGAAATATAAATATAAGAATTATTTTTAAAGTCAGGATGGAAGGCAAAGCCTAATAAACCGTTTTGACCATCAGCATCATTGACAATCTCTGGTACCTGAAAAACTGTTTTTACACTCCCCGACTCTGGATTCACTCTTAAAATCTTGCCTGTTGCTCGCTCAGTTAACCAAATTTGATTATCTGGTCCCCACAACAAAGCATGCGGCTTATTTAAATTAGACAGAATAACTTTTTTGTCAAAGTTTTCTGTTTTCGCTTTAGCAAATTGAGATGGAGTAAGAGGAACATCAGCAAATGCTGAATTGAGTGTAACTACCTGAGCGGCGCCTAATAAAGCAATTTTTGCCAGTAAATGTTTATTCATGTGTCCACCTTATAAATTGTCAAAATTTTCCGAGAATTTTTAAACCTCTAATAAAGGGTTTGTACGAGTTCTCTATATGATTTGTATTATGATGAATAACGAATCTATTAAAATCTAAATTTCTGAAAGGCTCTGTTGCATAAAAGTAGCTATTAAAACTGAATAAACTCTCTTTAAGATGAGCAACTTAACTATACGATTTATCTATTCTATTAATTTTATATCTGAAACTTTTTTGAAATGTCCATGAGTTAAATAAATATTTATTAACGAAGTAATTGATAGTTAAAAATTAATACTCAAAGAGACAATTCTAATTATAAAAATATACATCACTAAAGACTAAAAGTTAGAAGCTGTAATTGAGAGCTATTTTTACAACGAAGGTGTCTTATGTGTGCAAACTTTAAACCTATTAAGAAAATACATGCCAATCAGTTAGATTTATTCGAACCAACCTTTGAATATAAGATGGATATTTTCCCAAGTGATGATTGCCCACTCATTTTATCGAATGAAAATGAGCTTGAGTGGAGAAAAGCTAAATTTGGAATGCTTCCCCCTTATGCCAAAGAAATCGCATTCAAATATGCAACTTATAATGCCAGAACAGAGACAGTAGAACAAAAGCGCTCTTTTAAACATGCTTGGTTAAATGACCAGTTTGCGCTTATTCCTGTTGAAGCTATTTATGAACCTAAATATATCAATGGGAAAGCACATTGGTATGGTATTTTCCGTCAAGATAGGCAACCTTTTACCCTTGCTGCAATCTATGAAGAAACACTTATAGATGAACAGAAAGTTAGGTCAATGTCGCTATTAACAATTAATGCTGATCATCACCCTTTCATGAAACAATTTCACAAACCTGATGATGAAAAACGTTCGGTTATTGTGATACCTGATAATCTTAGAAATGATTGGCTCAACTGCACGCATTCTGAAGCAAAAGACTTATTTTTAGACATGCCTTCGAATGAATTTACTTCAATGCCAAAAGCTGAAATGAAAAATTATGATTAAATCGGTTTAGTCGACTTAGGTTAGTCAGCCTTAAAAACTTATGCTATTCTTCGGGCACTTTTAAATGCCTCAAACTCTCTATACCTATGACACTTACGCCACCTTAAGTTTATTTACCCTTATCTATTGTAAATAACTCATCACTGTTTAGTGATGTGGTGTAGTCGCTTGTGTTGGTATATCACATCACTAGCCTTTCAAAATTTAGAACTTAGGCTATTTCTCATGTTATCGAATGTCCGAGAACAATGGTTCTCTAATGTCCGCGCAGATATTCTTTCCGGTCTTGTTGTGGGTCTTGCTTTAATTCCAGAAGCAATTGCATTTTCAATTATTGCGGGTGTAGACCCCAAAGTCGGTTTATATGCATCCTTTTGTATTGCCGTTATTATTTCTTTCGTAGGCGGTCGTCCCGCTATGATTTCGGCGGCTACAGGCGCAATGGCTTTGGTTATGACAACGCTCGTAAAGGAACACGGGCTTCAATACTTATTGGCTGCGACAGTATTAACTGGCGTTATACAGATTTTGGCAGGATATTTCAAACTCGCTAAACTCATGCGTTTTGTTTCTAAATCGGTGGTTATTGGATTCGTTAATGCCCTCGCCATACTCATCTTTATGGCTCAATTACCAGAATTGGTAAGTGTGACGTGGCATGTCTACTTACTAGTAGCAATAGGTTTAGGAATTATTTACCTTTTCCCCTATATTCCAAAAATTGGAAAGTTCTTTCCCTCGCCCCTTATTTGTATTGTAGTAGTCACATTACTCGCTATTTTTTTAGGATTTGACGTTCGAACGGTTGGTGATATGGGCTCATTACCAGACACTTTGCCGATATTTCTAATTCCGAATATTCCTTTAAATTTAGAAACCCTCCTTATTATTCTTCCATATTCTTTAGCCCTTGCCGCGGTTGGCTTACTTGAATCAATGATGACTGCAACAATCGTTGATGAAATGACAGATACATCTAGTGATAAATTTCAAGAATGTAAAGGTCAAGGTATTGCAAATATCGCTTCAGGTTTTATGGGAGGTATGGCGGGTTGTGCCATGATTGGTCAATCAATGATTAATGTAAAATCGGGTGGTCGCACACGCTTATCCACTTTTTGCGCAGGTATATTCTTACTTATTCTCGTTGTATTTTTAAGTGACTGGTTAAAGGTTATTCCCATGGCCGCTCTGGTTGCCGTCATGATTATGGTATCAATTAGTACTTTTGAGTGGAGTTCACTGACTCAATTTAAAAATAATCCTAAAAGTAGTAATGTCGTTATGATCGCAACCGTTATTGTAGTAGTTGCTACCCATAACTTAGCGTTAGGTGTATTAACTGGGGTATTACTTTCAGCACTTTTCTTAGCAAATAAACTTGAAAATGATATTCGTATAGAAACTTCATTCGAAAATCAAGCTCGTCTATATGAATTAAAAGGTCAAATATTTTTTAGTTCATCTGAAAAATTTATGCAAGGTTTTAACTTTAAAGAAGATGTTAAAGAAATCATTATTGATCTCACCCATTCTCATATTTGGGATGTGACTTCAGTTGCCATGTTAGATTCAGTTGTGAATAAATTTCAAAAGAACGGTATTCAGGTAACGGTTCGCGGTTTAAATGAAGCCAGTTCAATCATGATTGATAAATATGGTACTCATGCAAAAATCTAAAAAAGGTCCTTCAGGACCTTTTCCAATTTCAAGACATACTTCTTATTAAGGTGATTTATATAACAATCGATTTGGGCTACCAGAAGGATTTTTTACCACATTACTACTTGCTTGATTTAAAAGATTGGTCGAGATTGTCTGAGGTGTTGTAGTAGGCGTACTTTGCAACATTTCAGCTACGACACCGACAACATGTGGAGTTGCCATTGAAGTTCCATTCAAAACTTTAGTTGCTGTATTACTCCCAATCCAAGAAGAGTTAATCTGGCTTCCAGGCGCAAAAATATCAACACAACTTCCATAATTCGAATAACTCGCTCGAGTATCTGTACTATCTGTAGCAGCAACAGTAATTGCCTTACTTACTCTAGCAGGTGAAGTACTACAAGCATCTGTATTCGAGTTTCCTGCAGCCACAACCATTACATAACCATTATTAAATAAATTTTCTACTGCACTATCCAAAGATGCGTTTGCTTCACCACCTAAAGACATATTCACTACAGCTGGCTTTTTACCATTTTTTAATATCCAATCTAGCCCCGCAATCACATTACTCGAAGCACCAGAACCATCACATCCTAAAATCCGAATAGGCACTAAGCTTACATTCTTGGCAACCCCATAGGTACTACCACCAACTGTTCCTGCCACATGTGTACCATGACCATGACAGTCACTTGTTCCATTACCATCAGATATCGCGGTATAGCCACTTAATACCCGTCCAGAGAACTGTTGATGTGTAGACAATATTCCTGTATCAACAATATAAGCGGTTGTACCTGAACCTGTTTGTGAGTACGAATAGGCTGAATCTAGAGGTAAGTTTTTTTGGTCAATACGATCTAGTCCCCAATCTGGGTTACTTTGTGTAGTGGCATCAATTTTCATGATTGTGTCATTTTCAACTGAAACGACTTTCGGATTTTTTTTCATTGCTTCAACAAAAGCAGTACCAGCAACATCGGGTAAATAAATTGCAAATCCCTTAAGTACAGCATCATAGGTCTGTAATCCCCTCCCGCCATGTTGTTTAGCAATACCTTGTGCAAACTCGTTAGAAGAACCCACATCCTTATTAAGAATAACAATATATTGATTTTTAATAATTCCTTTTGCTTCAGATGAGCCTAATACAGAATTTGTTGTAGCAGGTGCAGCATAGGTTAAATGGCTCAGCGCTATTGTTAAAAGAAAAGTCGAAACTTGACAAAACTTCATAGAAAATCTCCATATTTTTTACTTTAGACATCATTGTTATGATCAGTACAGTCTTTATATTTAGGGATTAACATCTTTAGAAAGGAATTTTTATTATATTCTCCATATATTATAACCACGTCATGTTTTCATAAAACTTGGACCTATACAATGCTATTATCTTTTTTCATTTAAAATTGAGAACCAATTCAAATAAACCAATACATCAAACATTTTAGAATAAATAATTATCTTACTTTATTTATAATTTAGTTTAGGTAGGATGTATAATGTAAAAATATATAATCATTAAAAATAATATAAATGTAGAAATAATGAGATATGTTCCAGTTGTATTAAAGCTTTTTAAAAAATTTCCAGATATCCATAAATAAAAATATAAAACAGTAAGTTATGAAAATTCTTGCAAATTATAATATAGCCTTCAACTAAAAGAGATTTACAATTTTTTAAACTATATGTGTTCAGTATCAAATATGTAAAGATATATTGCAAAAATATGTGATAATTAAGGAAATGTGCAGTCCTTTAAATGGCATAATTAATAAATACCAAAATCAATTATATTCTATAGTTTTTTAATTTTAGTTCTGGCAGCTCAACCTTACAACCAGCTAAATGATGCCTACAATTAACGCTATATTCGATAAAGCCATCTTTAATAAAGTAATTACAATATTCATTTATACTTATGATGGGATCAAATGTCGGTTTTTCCAAGTTACCATTAAAAAACCATTGGTTGCCGTTAGAGAAAGGATAATGTACAGGAATATAATGAAGATATCCGCAAGCAGGACACATATGTTCATACATACCTCCTTCAAAATACTGTACTTTCATTAACACTCCTTTAAAATAAAAAAGCCAACTTATAAGAGCCGACTAAACCAATTATTTACAGATGCTATATATTATTAAATTATGTGCTATAGTTTTCTCTCTTTTATTTTTCTATTTTTAATTTATCTAACCTCTATGACAAATTCATGAAGTTCCGAGTGTAATCTCGCACTTTGTTAGTTTGGTAAAATATATTTTATATAATCTATTAATTAAATGATAATTCCAGTTAAATAATGAAAAGCAAATACTAGTTTGTTTCTTATTTGGCAGAGGGCTATGTGATTAACTCATATTAATCATTAAATAGATATTACCGCCATATCCAAGAAAAAAATTCGATTTATCTTATTGTTTTTAAAAATCAAATAAAAAAGTCCGCATCTTGGGAAGCTACGGACTTGAAACTCAACTAAACAACAGCTAAACATTTTGCCGCTTAGTGAGAAAGCACTATCTTTTTAATCTAATTAAGTTCTATAGTCAGGTCAATAAGGATACTTAATTTTTATAAAAATTAGGTTGAGTTGTGATTTATCTCACATTTTATCTTCTAATAAGTTTAATCTGTTTTTCTTTACTCAATTACATTCTATTTCAAACACTTAAATTAAAATATTATTAAAGTAATGATTTAAAATAGAATAATGGTTAATTTTAGGAATAAGCTTGAAAGAAACAAAATCCTGATCTTGCTCTCTTTTATTTTCAAAATAATTTTGGCTTTGCCATTTCAACTCTTCTAGCTCAAGTTCACCACATAAAATTGAACATGGAATAGTAATTCGTTTTGACTGGTGAACAGGACTATATTTCAAGATATCTTCGCTTGAAAGATTGAGAGCATGATTTAAATGGGTACTTTGTATAGGTTCCAGATCATAAATTCCACTTAGCAAAACCATCTCGGATATGAGTGAATGGCCTAATGACAAAGCAGCCAGATGCGCCCCTGCCGAATGCCCAACCAATACTACCTCATTAGTTTTCCAGTCTTGCTCTCGAATAAAATCGAGAGCTTGATTAATTTGAGAAACAATATCTGAAATTTTGCTTTGTGGTGCTAAATCATATTCTAAAAGAACGCACTGGACTCCTTTTGCTAGAACATACGCTACAATGAATGCAAAATCTGATTTATCACACCATTGCCAATAACCACCATGAATAAAAATAACAGTCTTTTTGGCTTGCTCTAATGGGAATAAATCTAAAGTTGATCTTGAGTTCGGACCATATTGGATATCTGTGATATGGGTAAATTTTTGATAGCTCAACAAGCTTGTTCTTTTAAATTCTGCCAATATTTCATGTTCATTCGCTACGGTTCTAGAATTATCATATGGTCGCATAGGTCTCTCACTTCAAAGATTCTTCATGACTATTTAAAGCAAGCTTGGCTGATGACCTTTTTAAATAATAGAAAACAGTAAGCACAACAACTAATGGAACTCCAAATTGTAAAGTTGACTTGAATTCATTGGTAAACCACGTTGTTATCGTAATACTTAAAATTGCGATTAATCCTAACAGGGAGATTAACTGACTCGCTGGAACCTTAAATTTTAACTGTTCTCCTTTTCGTGCCATATTCCTTCTAAAAAACATATGGGTAACAAAAATACTACCCCAAGTGAACAGTGCACCGAACATAGATAAAGCAATCATGATCGGGAATGCCGAGTTCGGATTAATGGTATAAATAATACTCGCAACTCCAATACCTACTGCTGACAATAACAGCGCATTAATTGGTACACCATTATGACTAATACGGCCAAATAGTTTTGGTGCATCACCAGCTCGTGACAAGCTAAATAGCATACGTGTTGAGATATACAACATACTATTCATGGCTGATAATGCCGCGACAATTACAATAAAATTTAAAATACTGTCTGCATATGGAATCCCTACAATTTTCATCACCATCACAAAAGGGCTGGTTGCGTCAGCTCCAATTAAAGTTGTCCAAGGAACAAGGGCCACAATGAGAAATAAAGACAGCAAATAAAATAGGATTAAGCGAATTGCCGTACTTTTAAAAGCTTTCTTAACAGCTCTTTCTGGATCTTTAGCCTCACCTGCTGCAACAGCGATCATTTCAATACTTAAATAACTAAATATTGAAATGATTACTCCAATCCAGACTCCACTAAAACCATGAGGAAAAAAGCCCCCATGATCAGTTAGATTAGAGACAACCTGAGGTGTTCCTCCATGACCTTGAGTCAAAATACCAATTGCTAAAAGAATAAATACAATAATTGCAAAGACTTTTATGGTCGAAAACCAATATTCAACCAATCCAAAAGCTTTAACACTATATGCATTAACCACAAGTAACGTCAGCGAAAAAAATGCAATCCAGACCCAAGAACCTACATGTGGAAACCATAATTTCATATAGTCAGCCACCGCTGTAATTTCTGTACCGACCGCTAATACAATACATGCCCAATAACAATAACGGACTAAAAACCCAGCAAGCGGACTTACATAATGCTCAGCATATGCCCCAAATGAGCCTGACGTAGGGTGCTGGACTGTCATCTCAGCCAAACAAGCCATAATAGCAAATGCGATTAAGCCTCCAATGGCATAACTCACAATGACGGCTGGTCCAGCAAAGCTAATTGCGAACTTGCTTCCCATGAACAGCCCTGTACCAATCGCTCCACCAATTGCAATCATTCCCATCTGTTTTGCGGATAATTTTTTATGTAAACCCGCTTCTCGATTTTGTATTTCATCAAAACTGCTCATAGGCCCTCCTAGCCATTTTTCTAATGTTGATCTCTAACGATCAGGTCACTTCACTACGCACCAGATAACGTTCATTTTTCCATTCACTATTCAGCATAATTTGCTTAAGTTGTTGTACGGCATTCCAAATATCTTCAAATCCTAGATATAAAGGTGTAATTCCAAAACGTAATACTTCCGGTTCTCGATAATCTCCAATTACCCCACGAGCAATGAGAGCTTGAATAATTTCATAACCGAACTCATGTCTATAACTGACATGACTACCACGATATTTATGGTTTAAAGGGGTAATCAGTTCAAAACCAAACTGTGCACATTCTTGTTGAACAAGTTGAATAAACAAATCAGTTAATTTGAGTGATTTCTCACGTATTTGTTGCATATCAGCTTGTAAGAAAATATCGATACCACATTCAATTAGACTCATAGAAATGATGGGTTGAGTTCCGCACAAGTAACGGCGAATACTGTTAGCTGGTTCATAGTGCTGAGCCATATCAAAAGGTTTCTTGTGGCTCCACCAGCCTGAGAGAGGTTGCCAGAACTGATCACGATGCTTTCGATTTACCCATAACAACGCTGGAGAACCTGGGCCACCATTTAAATATTTATAAGTACAACCAATCGCAAAATCACTATTGCTCTGATTAAGATCCATAGGCACCGCACCAACCGAGTGACATAAATCCCAAATAATCAAAGCATCTTTAGCGTGAATTTGTTGATTAATAGACTCCATATCATAGAAATATCCAGTCCGATAATTCACATGAGAAAGAACAACTACCGCCACATCTTTTGCTAGAACACGAGATAAATCATCGGTGCCATCAATCAATTCAACTTGATAACCCTGATGAATCAAATCGATAAAGCCTTCAATAATATAAATATCGGTTGGAAAGGCATCTTTTTCTGCAACAATAATTTTACATTCCGGAAATTTTTCAGCTTGAATTTTTACCGCTGCTGATAAAACTTTGAATAAATTTAGGGTCGTTGAGTCTGAAATAACGACTTCACCTTTTTCAGCACCGATAAGCTGCGCGACTTTATCTCCGAGTCTAGTCGGTAGTCCCCACCAATCTGCTTTATTCCAACTATTAATGAGGTCCTCACCCCACTCTTTTGCAATAATATGCTGGGCAACCTCTAATGATTTTTTTGGTCTTGCGCCTAAAGAATTCCCGTCTAAATAAATGATATTTTCTGGCAGTGCAAATTCATCTTTAAACTTTTTGAGTTCATCTTCCTGATCCCAATAGAGGCATTGTTCGTGAGTAATCATTTGTTATTTCACCTATTTTCAACATTTCCTTTGTATTTGAATTTTATCACGCTAATTCTTTCGATTTATTCGATAATATTTGATTAAAATTTACTATTTTCGTATAAAATTCGAATTAAAATTAAAAAACATGGATGAAATTCGAAAATGAATGTAGATGCAATTGATCTTAAAATTTTAAAATATTTACAAGATAACGCTCGGTTAAGTAACCAAGAACTGGCCGATCTCGTTAACCTTTCAGCTTCAGCTTGTCATCGGCGAGTTAAAATTTTAGAAAGCAATGGTGTAATTGAAAAATATCAAGCGAAAGTTAATTATGAAAAACTAGGTATAAAAATTGAGGCAATTGTCGAAATAAAGCTTGCCCAACTCACAGAAAATGATCACAACTTCTTTTTAAGTCAGATCAAAAATTTTGATGAAGTCATTAATGCATATATTATTACTGGCGAATCTAATTATGTTTTACACGTTGCGACCAAAGATTTGAGTTCTTTTTCTCATTTCGTCATTAATACCTTAAATAAGATAAAAGGTGTAGTGAGCATCAATTCCAAGATCATTTTACAGAAGATTGTGCAAAAGCCACTTTGATCCCTTACTTTTAATTAAAGAGACACCTCATGATCGAAACAAAACGTTTAATTTTAAGACAATGGAAAGAAAGTGATGTTGAGCCTTTCATAACAATGGGCTTGGATCAAGATGTTATGCAATTTTTCCCAACTCTATTAACACCCCAAGAAAGCCTTAATTTAATCCAAAAAATTTCATCTCTCATTAATGAAAATGGTTGGGGCTTCTGGGCAGTAGAATTAAAAGAAACCCATCAATTTATCGGGTTTATTGGTTTACATAGCCAACCTGAACAATTTGACTTTTCTCCTTGTGTGGAAATCGGGTGGCGACTTGCAAAAGAATTCTGGAAACAAGGTTATGCAACTGAAGGAGCAAAAGCGGCTTTAGACTATGGTTTTAATGTACTGAATTTAGATAAGATCGTTTCATTTACCGCTAACATAAATACACCCTCTCAAGCCGTCATGGAAAGACTTGGAATGCACAAAGTTAAAAACTTTGATCATCCCAAGGTTCCTCTCCATCACCAACTAAAAGCACATGTGTTATATGAAATTACAAGCTCTTCATTTATTTTTTGATTAAAGTCAAAATTTTAAATTATTAATAAAAATTTTCTTAATCATCGAAATCATAGCCAACAGATGTAGAGCACTCCCAATACTCATGGATTTTACTTGCGATATCATCTTTTCCCATTGTAGTGAGTACATAAAAGAGTTTAGCCTCTTTATTTTTTCTTAGTATTAAGAGGTTGTAGTAATCATACTCAGGCCCATTAAGACCTAATGTTGGCTGCGATTCACAGTGCTTTTCTGCTTTGTAATGCCATTCAAGCTTATAGGTATCAAGGCCATCAGCAGCATTGATTACAATACCGTCATTGGCTCCGCCAATAAATCCAATTTTCATTGCTTTCTCTAAATTCTTATTAGGGTTAATTTTAAATATATCTTTAAACAAGTATCCTTCAATTTATAAAATGTATGTCAATACGTATCCTATGTAAGCAAAATTAACTATAAATATAGATGGCTTTTAAGATTTCTTAATTGCAAAACTTTGGCTCCCTATTTTTACTTCAAACACAGTAAAAGTTATCCACTAAAAAGCACTTATTATTGTTTCCTGTTTTGCAAAATTACACGCTATAATTTTCAAATCATTTATCCTCCCTACCCATCACATTAATCAAAACACCTTTTTGAAAGAATTAATGGGTGGAGTTTTAAATTAATTTTATATCTCGAAGTTTCTTTAATTAATGATTTTAAAAAGGATATATGGTAGATGTGTCTTAAAAAATTTGCTTTAAATGATTTTGGAGATATTTAAATATGTCTAAAATCGTAATGTTTGATAAGAATGGTACTTTTGTCAAATAATTGATTTATATGAGCTTTTAAACAGAAATTCAAGCTATAATAAAAATATGTACACAAGTATGTACACAAATAATAAGTTACAAAAATGATATTCAATTGACGAATACTTTACTGATTTCTTAGCTTAAGAAAAGAATTGTGATCTTGGGGATTGTTAGCCTTGTATTTAAAAATTGATAGGGTGACAAATAAGTTACCCTATCAATTTATTCAACCACACAATCAAATACTACAACCATCAATACCACAGCTTTGGCCTTCTGTGAACTTTAGTTCATTCTGCTTTTCTTCCCATACCTGCACTAATACATTTAAAAAAGTTTCTACAGACTGAGCACCACTAATTGAATATTTACCATTTACAATAAAAAGTGGCACTCCACTAGCGCCCATGGCATGTGCGCTGGCTTCATCTTTTAAAACTTCTTGTTTAAACGAAATATTACTAAAAGCACTATTAGCTTCTTCACTAGGAACTCCAACTTCATTAGCAAGCTCAACCAACACCTTATGATCAAAAATAGACTTACCTTCAGTTATGCTTGCCTTAAAAAACTTTTCTGTTAATACTTCACCAACACCCTTCTGTTGCGCCAACTTTACAATGGCATGGGCATCTAAAGTATCGCCAAAAAGCATACTATTAAAGTTATAGATCAGACCTTCTAGCTCACCTGCACTTTTTACATGGCTCATCATCGCATCAGCTCCACTTTTCCCACCAAATTTTTTATACAATGCATCTTTAAAAGGCTGTGGTGTAAGGCCACTTGCTAGACGGTAACTGTGATATTGGATAGTTACCTGATTTTTATGTTCAAAGGCATCTAAACCTTTCTCAAATCTTTTTTTAGCAATCCAGCACCAAGGGCAAACAAAATCTGACCATATATCTACGGTAATTTGTGAAGGTAAAGTTTTCATAAATATCTCAGTAAATTCATTAGATGTTTAAAACACGAAGTTTTAATGCCTAGCATCAAAAAATCCACTAGGCACTCCACTGTTTATTGGCCGTTATAATGCGGATAATCTGTATAGCCTTTTGCCGGAGATCCACTTACGCCATAGTAAGTTGTGCGATCACTTTCTGCCAAAGGCCAGTTATTTTGCATCCGCTCGACTAAATCGGGATTAGCAATATAAGGGACACCAAAAGCAATTAAATCGACCTCACCTTTTTCTAATGCCGCCTCAGCACTTTGTTGATTAAAGCCACCAGCTGCGATAATAGTTCCAGAAAAAGTTTCTCTGAATAAAGTTTTAAAATTTTGGGCTTCTAAAGGTGCTGTTTCATAGGTAGGTTGATAGTACAAATGGACATAGGCCAATTTACGTTTACCAAGAGCTGACGCAATATTTGCCCAAGTATCAACCTCGCCTTCATAAGGTGCCAAGTCATAAATACGACCAAAAGGAGAAAGTCGGACAGCCACTTTGTCATGGCCAATTTCTTGGGAAATAGCATCAATAGTTTCTAGAAGAAAACGTTGGCGATTCTCAACAGTTCCGCCATATTGATCTGTTCGGTTATTTAACTCAGTACTGAGAAACTGGTCAAAGATGAATCCATTTGCAGCCATAATTTCAATGCCATCAAACCCTGCTTCAATTGCTAATTGTGCAGATTTAACAAAATCATGAGTAACACGTTTGATTTCTTCAGTTTCTAAAGCTCTAGGTTTACTTGGCGCAACCGGACCGGGTTCACCCGAATCAGTATATGCAAATACTGTAGTATTGGTTGCTGGAATAACTCCAGAAGATACAGGTACTTGATTATCAGGTAAAACTGAAACATGCGACATTCTTCCCACATGCCAGAGCTGAGCAAAAATACGACCACCTTTTGCATGCACTGCTGCAGTAACTTTTTTCCATCCTTGCATTTGTTCATTATTATATAAACCAGGCGTATATAAATAACCACGCCCTTCTTCAGAAACAGGCAAGCCTTCAGTAATGATTAGACCTGCGGAAGCTCGCTGAGAGTAATAAAGCGCAGTAAGTTCATCTGCAACACCATTCAATGTTCGCGTACGAGTCATAGGCGCCATTACTACTCGGTTTTTTAATTGAATATCCACCAAATTATGGGGAGTGAATAATTTATTCATCACAGACCTCTAGAGAGATTTACAGATAATTAAGAAATTTCTTTAACGACACTCATCAATCAATGAATGACTCAGGCAATGACCTGTTTGTGAAGTACAAGATTTGCACTCCCTCATTCCTATTGCACAAATGACAAGTTGATGCCACTATATCAACCAACTAGTAGGTAGGCAAGAGTATTTTTAATTTAACCTGAATTTAATTTCGGTTAACAATTGATTAAATACTATCCTTTAACTGGATTGTGAATCTGTAAATACAGAAAAGAGGAAGTTTTATAATGCGTAAATTACACACTTTAAATGAAGATACCTTTCATGAAATTGAATGGAAAGAAGGTTTAGCAGTAGTCCGTTTTTATGCTCCTTGGTGTCCACCGTGCCACAATAGCGAAAGATTATTTAATACTTTTGTGGAAAGTATTGAAGATAATGTAATTGTTGGCACAGTTAATGTTGATCAGGCACCTGTTTTAACAACTCGTTATAATATATGGGGTTTACCATCTGTTTTAATGTTCAAAGATGGGCAATTAATCCATCGTATTGTTGGAGTAAAACCTGTATCCGATTATCAAAAAGCTTTAGATGAACTCATAAAATCTGAATCAAACAATGATGAGAAAAACGAAGCAAAGAGTTCCATTGGTACTCTGTGTTTAACGAAATCGGAGATTAAAGCTGAATAATTTTCTAAACTATTTTCTGTTAGTACTTGACATTTAAAATTAGCCCATATAATCTACAAACCAACTAGTAGGTAGGCTACTTTTAATCAATATTAATGATTAGGTGATCTTATGAGTGAGCAACAATTTAAAGGCCAGAAACTTCTCGTCATTGGTGGTACTAGTGGCATTGGTTTAGAAACAGCAAAGAAAGTCGCTGAACAAGGAGGGACGGTAGTAATTGTTGGCAATCGCGCAGATAAAGCCGAGACAGCCCGTAAACAATTAGTTGCTATGACAAGTGAAGAACAAGTTTTTGCACTGACTGCTGATTTAACAAATTTTGATAGTGTTCAAAAGTTAATTAGCAAATTGGATAGTGAACATAAAGACATTAACTTATTAGTTAATTCAGCAGGAATTTTTTATCCTAAAAGCTTCCTAGAGCATTCGCTAAGTGACTATAACAATTTCCTAGACCTAAACCGCGCATTTTTCTTTATTACCCAACAAGTTGCTTCATCAATGGTTGCGCAAAATAAAGAAGGATCAATTGTAAATGTTTCTGCCGTTGCAGCTCGCCAAGCTATCGAAACTGTCACAGCATCTGCCTATTCAATGGCAAAAATGGGTTTAGAAGCTATGACTCGTCATGTGGCTGCAGAGCTAGCAGAACATGGAATTCGAGTAAATGCTGTTAGCCCTGGAATGGTGGAAACCCGTATTTTCGAAAGATTTATTCCTTCAGATCAATTAGATAATGCACTTCAAGATTTCAATAGTTTTCATCCCTTAGGAAGAAATGGTACCCCAAATGATGTAGCAGAAACTATCGTATTCCTTCTTTCCGAAAAAACATCTTGGGTAACTGGTGCTATTTGGGATGTTGATGGTGGTGTCATGGCATCAAGAAAACTAGGCAAATAATATTTAATAAATGATGAGGTTTCAAAAATGAACGGTGAATGGACTAACAGATTATCTGCATTAGTTAAAAATATTGGTAATTTTGCAAAAGCAAATAAACCCGTTGCCACTGCTTTTCACAACTTAGAAGTTGCGACGCGTGAAAATAAAGTACTCGACGCAAAAACTCACGAGTTAATTGCGTTGGCAGTAGCAGTTACTACGCGTTGTGATGGTTGTATATCAGCTCATGCGGGCGCAGCTAAAAAAGCAGGCGCTACAAAAGAAGAAGTTGCGGCAGCTTTAGGAACTGCTATCGCTTTAAATGCTGGTGCAGCCTATGTTTACTCAGCACGAACTTTAGATGCTTATGACGAAATGTAACTTCACTAGAGGTTAGATAAACAAGCTTAGTAATGGGGAAATTATTCTCCATTCACCAAAATTTATATCTTAATTGGAGTTCTATAATGAACAATGTAGTGAATGAAATTGATCTAAATGCTTTTCAACAATTTGCAGATAGAGTAAGCCAGAATCCTACCACTTCAAAAGCTCGTTTTAACGTACAAACAAGATGGGCGGGTCAAACACGTTCTGTTTCCACTGTGAAATCTTATGAACTTTTTGGTAAGACTTATGAACGTAACTTCCATATAGCTGCTGATGAACCTCATGAAATTTTAGGAACAGATAGTGCACCTAACCCACAAGAATTATTGATGGCGGCACTTAATGCATGTCTTACAGTTGCTTATGTAGCTATTGCTGCTACTAAAGGTGTCAAGATTAATTCATTAGAAATTGATACTTCTGGAGAGCTGGATCTCAGAGGTTTCTTAGGCTTAGATGAAAAAATTAATCCTGGATATGATGAAGTCCAATACACTGTAGTTATTGATACAGATGGGACACAAGAACAATTGGATGAAATACATAGTGCTGTTCTTAAAACTTCACCAAATTTCGCCAATTTTTCACGATCAATTCAAATGAAACCGCAATTAGTGATTGCAAACAAATAATATGTGATGGGTGGCATACTCGTTAATCAGATGATTCATCTTTAACAACAATGCTATAGTATGCCGCCAAATCTCTCTAATCTGGGAACTACGAATATGACCATTGATACTCGCCAAAGTTTAATTAACTCAGCAGAGCTTATGTTGAGATCAAGAGGTTATGCTGCTTTTAGTTATGCTGATTTAGAGAAGATTGTTGGAATTAAAAAAGCCAGTATTCATCATTATTTTCCCAAAAAAGAAGATTTAGGAATTTTAATAGTCGAAACATATATTGAACAGACTATTCAAGATTTTGAAAAAATCGAACGTGATTTTCCTAATGCATTCGGACGCCTTTGTGCCTTTGCTTCCTTATTTAGAAGCTCAATGTCTGAAGGAATGTTACCGTTATGTGGAGCTCTTGCTGCTGAAATGGCTGTTTTACCAGAGAGCATGCAGGAGTTAACTCGAAAGTATTTTGAAATCCAATTAACTTGGATAGAAAAAATCATCCATTTAGGTGTAGAAAATGGAGAACTTGCCGAAGGTGATGCAAATCAGCAAGCCTTTCAATTATTGAGTTTAATGGAAGGAAGTAGTTTTGTAAGATGGGCAATGAATAAAGGGACAGAGCTTGATCCTAAGGTAATAGGAAAAATTGTTGGCGTGCTTTCTTAAGATTAGCTCAGATATTTAAATCTTTTTAATTCAAATATCTAATCTATTTCTAATAAAAGTAAATAAATATAGGAATGCTTTAAATAAAGCATTCCCTTTATATTCGTCCATATATAGCACCCGCTATGACCATCCCAACAAAATTAGTTTAATTTTTATGTCAGATGAAATATCCATCGGACAATCTCTAATTTTATGGTAGTACTTTAAATATTAGTCTACCTAAATGGGAGTGCCCCTATATGGTAGGTTGCAACATTCAGAATAATAAAAAAATTTATGGCTTACATGCCACTACTATTATTAGTTTGGCTCAATTATTGGCCACATCATTGTGGTTTAGTGCAAATAGTGCAGCAATAGATTTAATGCAACAATGGCAAATAAAAGTTGCAGATATTGGTTGGATTACCAACGCTGTTCAAGCAGGATTTATCATTGGAACTTTTGTATTTGCTTATACAGAAATAGCAGACCGCTTTAAAGCCAGACATATTTTTGTTTGTTCAGCACTATTAGGCGCCTTTTTTAATTTCTGCTTTGCATGGTTCGCTCATGGATTTATGGATGCCCTTATATATCGTTTTCTCGTGGGATTATGTCTTGCAGGGATCTATCCAATCGGAATGAAACTTATCGTTCTATGGGCACCTCATCAGGCTGGGCGAGCACTAGCAAAATTAGTTGCTATGCTGACATTAGGCACAGCTCTTCCCTATTTTATTAATAGTTTCCCCACTCATTTTGCATGGCAAACAGTCATGATCTGTTCTTCAAGTCTTGCATTGATCGCAGCCTTGTTAATTTACCAGCTAGGAGACCCAACAATCTCTCCAAAATCACAAAACATAGTGTCATCAGGTGGTACTTTTCAGGTTTTCAAAATTCGAAAATTTCGTGCAGCTGCTATAGGCTATTTTGGTCATATGTGGGAATTATATGCCTTTTGGACGATTATTCCTTTATTTATTGCTAAATCAGGTATTCCAGAAAAATTGGGATACAACAACATTTCGCTCCTTACTTTTTTTGTAATGGCATGTGGAGCAATTGGTTGCTTGGTGGGCGGATATCTTTCTAAATATATAGGTAATAGATATGTTGCTATAGGATCTTTATCTATCTCAGGTTTTAGTTGCTTGGTATTTGCTCTAGGCTGGCGTTTTTTACCTGCGTGGTTCTTATTGGTTTTATTTGCGATCTGGGGAGCATCTGTTATTGCAGACTCACCGCAATTCTCTGCGCTTTCCGCCCAATCTTGTCCCTCCGAAAAAGTTGGTGCGGCATTAGCTATTCAAAATTCAATTGGTTTTACACTGACTATCATATCTATTGCATTGACAACCTATGCCTTTGAAATAATTGGCTTGGATTCAGCATGGATATTATTGATTGGCCCCATTCTAGGTGTTGCTGGATTCTACTATTCAGCAAATAAAGGAGTTATCCATGTCTAAACATTACGATTATATTGCAATTGGTGGAGGTAGTGGCGGTATAGCCTCTGTAAATCGAGCAGCCATGTATGGAAAAAAATGTGCATTAATTGAAGCGGGAGATATTGGTGGCACATGCGTTAATGTTGGCTGTGTCCCTAAAAAAGTGATGTGGTACGCTGCTCATATTAGTGATGCAATTCGTCAATATGCGCCATCATATGGTTTTACTACGGAAGTAAAATCATTTGATTGGCAGAAACTCATTAGAAATAGACAGGCATATATCGAAAGAATTCATACCTCTTATAACAATGTCCTCAGTAAAAATAATGTTGATGTCATACATGGGTTTGCAAAATTTATTGATAAAAACACAATTGAAGTAAACGGAGATTTATTAACAGCTGATCACATTCTCATAGCTACTGGTACAGAAGCGAGTTGGCCTGCAATTGAAGGGGCTGAACGTGGTATCGATTCAAATGGCTTTTTTGATTTAGAAGTACTACCAAAACGTACCGCTATTGTGGGTTCAGGATATATTGCAGTAGAAATAGCTGGTGTCCTTAAATCATTAGGTTCAGATGTCCAGCTTTTTATTCGACGCGAAAAACTCCTACGTAATCTAGATCAGTTCTTAGGAGAAGCATTATTAGAAATTATGCAGAGTGAGAATATTAAAATTCATAAAAATGCTGAAATCAGTAAAGTAACAAAATTAGAAGACGGTTCTATCATGTTGCATTTAAAAGATGGAACTCAACAAGTTGTAGATTGTCTTATTTGGGCTGTTGGAAGGAAACCCAATACCAAAGCTCTCCAACTTGAATTAACAAATGTAAAATTGGATGAACAAGGGTTTATCAAAGTTGATAAGTTCCAAAATACAACACGCGCTGGTATTTATGCAGTTGGAGATATTACTGGAAAGGTTGAATTAACACCTGTTGCAGTTGCTGCCGGACGTAGGCTCGCAGAACGGTTATTTAATAACAAGCCTAATGAATGCTTAGATTACAACAATATCCCCACTGTAGTATTTAGTCCCCCGCCTATTGGAACAGTTGGATTAACCGAAGAACAGGCGATTGAAGAATTTGGCAAAGATATGGTTAAAGTATACAAATCTTCATTTACAGCAATGTATGACGCCGTGGCACAACATAAACAACTCACTAAAATGAAACTTATATGTGTAGGTGTAGAGGAAAAAATTGTTGGTATCCATGGAATTGGTTTGAATATGGATGAAATTCTACAAGGCTTTGCAGTGGCTCTAAAGATGGGTGCAACTAAAAAGGACTTTGATAATACCGTTGCTATTCATCCTACATCATCTGAAGAATTCGTGACGATGCGTTGATTATTGTAATGCCAGAGATAATCATTGAAGTAGAGCATTTATTAAAAGAAGACTGATTTTTAATTCAATAAAAAGCCCTATTTATAGGGCTTTTTTTAAATCGCTTTTACGCAAATAGAGACATTTACATTGCTATTAATTGTATGTGCAGTACAACCACATAGAAGAAAGCTAAGTAATAGTAACTTCATTATGCTTCAGTAACTCTAATTGCTGTCACTCCGCTTAATAGCGGTAAGGTGTAACGCTTACTTGCTGGTTGAGGAGTATGTCCATACCAACGGAACTCTTGGAAATCTGAATCATTATATAGCGCGTAACACACTTTATTTGATTGGTTACCACCAAGACAAACAAGTTTCCCAGTGGTCTTATCACGTCCTACGACAAAACAAACATGGCCTCCACCTTTACGGGTTTTAATAGCAACACAACCATAAGCAGGTTTTGTTAGTTTTGCACCGCAATTCACGTAATCCAATGCACGGTACCAATGCTTAGGATAAGCAATACCAGCTGATTTCAAGCAATGAGCAACGAAAGTACCGCACCACGCTGTTTCATCATCCGCCCACCAAGCTTTAAGCTCTTTTAACCATTTCAAAATAGTTGGATTGTGCTGTTTACCTGGTATTTCTTGCAGACCAATATGTTTTTTTGCTTCAGCTATCCAAGCTAATTCGTCAAGCTTTGTCGGTGTAGGAATATTCATTAAAGTGTTGATTCCTACTAACTGGCCCGTTAATTGAGGTCCGTTAATACGCGGCTGAGAAATTTTCTTTCCGATCCATGACAGGCCCAGCATTAAAGTACCAGTCACAAACGCATGATATTTTTCAGGGATAACTTGATAATCTACCCCCCATTGTAATGCTGGTAGCAGAATAAGCATGATGAATGCACCTACTGCGGGCAACTTGACTGAAAGGTACTTCCAAGCACTATTTTCAATGAACTTCATTCATCGTTCCTCTCTTGTTGATTCATTTGCTCATTTAAAAGAGCCTTGATACGCAGTTCGCTTTCTTGTTCACGTAATTTGCTCACTTTTTCACGAAGTGCACTTTCTTTACGTTCTCTGCGATCACGTCTCCACTGAAAAATGAAACTTATGAATAGGCCAACAACAGCCACAATTGCACCTGTATAGCTCAACCAATTAATTGATGTTAATGAGCCAAAAGCACTTGCTAGACCACTCCAAAAAGTAGTTTTATTAGCAAAAGTAGTGACTGTGACTTCAATTGCCTGATGATCAGACATGACCTATTCCCCACGTTTCATTTGTGGTTATTTTTGCAAGCGTTATAGTTTTAAAATGAGTATGGTTCCAAAGAGAAACAATTAAAAAAGCCTGAATAATTCAGGCTTTTTTAATTTTTTTTTTATCGACTTCTACTTGCTAATACATTCAGACCTTTAATGACTTCCTGCCCAAGCTTTATGAAAGCATTATGCCGTTCGACTTCATTTTCTAAATGTTTTTTGCGGCTTTCCCATGCAGAAGAATTGAAGTAAATGCTTTCAAAACTCAAAGGCATTTTCAAAGCTTCAGATAAAGGCATTGGACAGTTTGCAGAAATACTATTAACAGTCTCAAGCAAAAGATCGGTCCAACTCTTTGATGATTCCTGTAAAGACGGAAGCGGTGCGAAATCGTGCAGGCGCGTCATCTGCACCTCTTTCGACTAAAATACCGTGATTATCAACACTTAACCGCAAATGAGTAAACAATTCATTGTTTAAATTATTAAAATCCTGATAACACAAATCGAATTCACTAGCTGGCATTTTCTTAATGAAATCTAGCCGCTGTTTAAATTTTTCTTCAAATAATTGAGGATTTGTTCTATCTGGCAATAAAGCTAAATGTTCATGATTTGAATAGCTCAACTGAAATGCCATCATGCAGGCAATCCATTCAGCGACATTCTTGCAATTTGCCTCTAAGAACTCCGCTTCCATTCCAATAAGCTGTCTAACCGTAACTCCATTTTGAGTAATTTCTGTATTCCAATTATTTTCTGATTGAAGGAAAACTTTGGACCAGTCTGTATTCACTTCCAACATGGTATTACTTTGTTTTTCAAGATACTTAAGCAGAAGCAGATACCGTTCCTGAATTGTTAAAAGTAAAGGATCTACACTGTCTAAAGCTGACTTAAGAAAAGCTGTAAGTCTTTTTTCATTAAAATTTGGTGCAATGATTGAAATTTTAAGAGACTGTTCAAAACTAAGCTCTTGCATTAGAAAGGTATTTTCACCAACTGGCACAGGATCAAATGTAATCATTAGTTGGCTCCATATAATGAGTAAATGTCTTTTGAGTCCCATGCAGTTCGACTCATTAAACTAATATTGACGGCTAAACTTAACCGGTTACCTTTTTCATCAATTGGTGCAACTATTGGTGCTGAAACACTTTCAATAATAAAAGGTTTATAAGTTTTGCCATGTGTAGTAAGAGATACAAAAGGTGGGATAACCCCTGAAAACAAACCTTCTAAGGTTGTATTTGAATCATTAACGACATTTTGCAGCGTAGAATCAGAGGATAATGATACTGGTAAACTCCAAGCTTCTAATTGCATAATCTTGTCTTCAACTTCGGATCTCGCATCACTTAATGCCAAGAAAAAAATTGATAAATTAAGGCGTACTGAAGATGTTGATAGGAATACTTGAGTTGTATTCACTTTGGTTAAATTTGTTCGCCCTTCAACGCTCTTAAGCGCAATTTCAGCCGTTGCTAAAGGTCCTGATGCCATATCACTTAATGCTGACATGAATGGCGAGTTCTCTCCTAGCGTTGCAGCAGCTTGAAGCATCTGCCCAGTTTGCAAGTTAGCCATCAACATAGGCATCTTTAGTTCTGGATTGCTATTTTCAAATGGAGTTTGCCATTGGCTCTCAATACTTTTGTCGCCGTCAGTCAATAAAGCACGAATTACGGGTGATGCTACTGGGTTACCATCTTTATCACAAAGTGAAAATTCAGCATATTTATGCTTTGAAATTGAGCCATAGAAAGGATCTGATTCAGTACTGGGCAACTTTGTTTTAGCTGTATTGACAGCTGGTGCATAAGCTAAAGCTTTGGACATAAAAAAGCCCTACCATAAAAGATAGGACTATTATTTAGCAATTCACTTTGTTAACGAATTGCTAGTTCCAGATATTAAATAATTGATGGACTGAAAGACTCTGAAAGTATTTCAAAAGCTTGTTTAGAATTTAAATTACGAATGATCGCTCGTCTGAAAATATCATCTTCAGGAATCGGCGTATATATAAGTTTACCATTTTGAATTGGGAAGTATAATTCAATTAATTTGTCATCAGTATATGATTCAAAACCAGAAATTTTATGAATATCAAAACTTTGAACTAGCTCCCCATTATAAGTAATATTTAATTGAAAAACACTGATTTTATAACTATGCATATCCTGTCTAAAGGCATTTTTAATCGCTAAAATAGTGCGATCACGACTATCATCGGCAACTTGAGTCTCATTTATTAAATGAAATTTCAAATCAATATCGTCTAATGCTACATATGTTTCAGCATTTTCAACCTTATAAAAACCCGTATTAGCTAATAAATTCTTTAACTCTTCAAATTTCATATTTTTCCTTTAAATATAATAAATTAATGAATCTTAATATAATAAAGTTATTCTATTTAAAATGTAAACAATACAAAAGAGGTATAAGTTTTCTTATACCTCTTTTTTAAATATTTAAAAGATTTCTAAGCTGCTAGACTAGTGCCATTCTCTTGCTCAAATTCATCAATCTTCTTGATGATTTCTGCAGACTTATTATAAGGCATAACAATTTCATCAAACTCATTCACTTCCGAACCCCAGAATTTGAGCATGATATTCTTGATCTGAGGTTTATCAACGCCGTCACCATTGAAAACATACTTACTACGTTCAGTTCTGACATAAAGTTCGTACTTAGCAAGCTGCTCGTCAATGCGTAGTTTTCTTGGAGGCATTGCGATATCACGGATTTCAGAAAAGAGGTCTTCCACACTTGAAAGATGTGTAAAGTCTAATTCTCGTGTAATAGGTACATCATTAGAGCCTGCATGTTTTTCAATAATGATGATTCGAGTTGAAACGGCGGTACCAGCATTTTTAAAGGTCGATTGAGGCAACCAGATTTCAGCTGTCAGAACTGCACCAGGTGTGCTTTCAATAAACTCGTCAACTTTTGAATCCATTGAACCACGTGGTACCAATGCGACAATACGACCACCATCATAAAGATGACCAAAAGCTTTCTTGATATGTTGAATTGCCAGCGTTCCAGCATGTCCAAACGGTGGATTCATTACAATCGCATGATACTTATTTAAAGTCTCTAAAGACTCGAATGTATCGACAATTACTTTAGCACCTGTATTTGCCATTTGAGCCCGACTAGCTAAAGATTCGGTCGGTTCAATCATTGTCAGCTCTACATCCTGCGGAACAAAACGACCAATAGCTCCATCACCAGCACTAGGTTCAAGCACAGAATCGCCTGTGTGCACCCCTGCCCATTCAATCATTTTGAATCCGAGAGGTTCTGGTGTGGCATACCATTCCTTACCTTCACGATTATCACGACTTTCAGAACGTTTGCCTTTTGCATAGTAGAATGTTAGAGCTTGATCAAATGGCGTTAGCTTGGCAATACGGGCATTTTCTTCATCATACGCTTTACCACCAATCCCATCATTTAGGCTTGGCTCTTCATATTTAGCATCTTCATAAGCCTGAATTAACGCTTCTTTGATACTTACTACAGCATCAGCACCTTTTGCAAAGTTATCTACCGTTTCTGCCCGTCCAGCAATCGTGTCTGCAAATGCAGCCCGTTCCCATGCAGTACCAGTAGTTAAGTATCTCTGAATAGCATTCGATGCTTGTCCAGTTCGATAGATACGCCCTTCTGTCTGTCTTAACTTGGCTGGCTTTGTTGGCTGCCCAATATTAATTAGAACTCGCTGATGTTTACCAGTCGTATCATGCAAGCTAATTCCAGTTGAACCAGCATCTGACTGCAGAATAAGAATATCGTGCCCGCTACCATCTGTATTAAATAACCCTACATTAGATTCACGTTGTTGCTTTGAAATGCGGCCATTAAATAATAGAGCATTTGGAAATGCTTTCTTTAAGGTCTCAACTGGTGAATCGTAGTCAAGATTGAGATTCACAAGATCTGGGCGAGTTTCCTTGAATGAATTATATTCAAGCTCAATATCATCCCTTAAATGGCTCTCATATTTTTCGATATCAAGCTGACTAATTAAGAAAGGTGCAAAACCACCACCTTCATTATAATCATGGAAAATAACTACTTTACGGCCTAATGCTAAGTGCTTTTTCACCATATCAACACAAGCTTCAGCTTTAATAGCTTCTAACAAACGGCGTCTTGCTAAATAATCAAATCGCTTTGCAATAATTTCGTATATATTTTTAAAACGATTTCCAGTGAATAAACGATCATATTCTTGCATCGATGCATGACGTCCCCAGCCTGTTGTTGGTTTTCCAGTCTGAGCAGCCCATTCTTCAAAAGTTCGTGTTTTATGTCCTTCGATTTCTTTATAACCATTGCGAAGATAAGTTAAACCTTCATCAATAAGTTCACCAACACGAGAGCCTATTAGAATAAATTTACGATCATAGTCAAAATTAACTTCTAAATCGCGTCCAGACATGGCACCAGTGTTTTTAAGATTTTCAGCAAACTGTCTTTCAAGTACACCCGTATCCACCTTGGCCTCTGGACGGGTCAACTTACCATATCGTTTTCGATATCCAAGATTTCCCATATAAAAGTGCTCTCGAGCCTTACCAAAACCTTCTGCTAAATTACCTTGGTCATCAATAGATACAGAAGGTGACATATAATCAAATAAATAGCCCTCCGCCCAATCAAGTGAAAAGTGATAACTAAATGGCGTAGCAGATAAGAAAACAACTTTGCACTTACTTTTCTGGTGTTTCCAGTTCAGATTCCAGATTTTTCTTTGTTCATTTCTAAGGACCTGCATTTTGTTATAAGCAGTTAGGTATTGTTCAGTTTCTTTGCCATTTTCATCGAGTTCTTCAGTAGGCATCTGATCTTCAAATTTATTATCAAACCATTCATTAAAACCTCGCAAATGACCTGTTAATGCTCGTAGCTTGTTTAAGGCTGCAGTTGATTTACCATCAGATGATTGTGAAAGAGTATGGGCTTCATCAATTAAAATAAGATCCCAATGTTTATGAACCAAACTTGTGTTTTGACCAAAATTAGCAAATGTTGTGACCACTACTGAGTGCTCATCCCCGCCGTTATCTTTAATGCTTTTTAATTTATAAGCCTTTATATGCAAAGGACTTGAACTTTTTACAAAGTCATTAGCGATTTTATCGTTTAGGGTAACAATCAAAATATTCTTAAGACCAGCATTAATAAAACGCTTTGCAACACCCAGCCCAGTAAAGGTTTTGCCTGTACCTGTGCCATTTGTAAAAAGAATACCCTTCTTATTTTCCTCGATTAAGTGCTTTTCCGTTTTAAAAACATCCCCACGCTGTGCAGGTTGTAGATATGGCAAAGCTTCATCAATATTTGAAGCATCACTCCAAACAGTTTCAACATTATCTGCTTTTAATTGAGCTTCCAGCTTTTCATCTATGGCAGCTCTAACTGATTTAGCAGTTTGTACAATTGATCGATCTCTTGCTCGTTTAAGAGATGATCTCTTACCAGATAGTTCACCGCTTCCGCTGCTGTTAATCCGGTTAGTACTGGTTCTACTATCTCCATCTGAAGATTCATTTCTTGGATTTCGGCCGCCAAGTAAACTTGCATCATCACTTTTTGATAAGCCAGTACTACTGTTTCTGAGATCCCCAGTTTCTCCATCATTTCTGATTGCTTCTGCAGTCTCGAGTTCATTTTTTCCTGATCCATTTGCAGAAACAATTGGTCCTCTGGATCTGAAACGAAATTCGCCAACTGATTCCACATCTGAATTGGTATTTGATACATAGGAGAATAACCCTTTTACTAGTTGCTGATCTTCGGAAAGAAGTGAGTCTGGAATGGCTTTAAGATGTTTTGAACGTACTAAAATTTCACCCTGAGAATAAAAGGCATAAGGGTCATATTCTTTAGCTTTGGTTAATTTGATGCCTTTTAGGCCAATAACCTGTAGTGTTTTATTCTTTTTAGTTGTGTAAGGCTTCAGCTCTTTTTCACATGCAAAAAGGGAGACAATAATCTCCAGCTGATCAATAACATTTCTCGAACCGTTATTTAGGTGTTCAATAACTGATTCATCAATGTTTTTGATAGCTTCCGCATATAAGACTTCAACTACTTCATCCAATTTTGGAAAGTCACTTTCTTGACGTGCAAAGGATAATGCTTGCTTCGCTACAGGCAAGTTAAGTTCTATTTGCTTATGGATGATAAGAAGGAAAAACCGAGCAATATTGCTCTGAAAATGCATGAAATCAATCATGTAATAAATCGCAACCAATACAGTATCTTTAGTAATTGGTTTGAGCTTAAAATTGGACATATATCCCTCAACATAGGAACTTTATATTCCTATGTTGAATGATCGTAAGTACTTAATTTTCAGTAGGTTCCAGAACTAAATATCTAATCCTTCGAATAGGATGTCATTAATTTTGTTTACTTCTGGTTTTTCAATGTCATCACCTTGAGCAACTTTGATTTTCAAAGCACTGTTAAAACGTTCAGCCCCTTCTTTTGTTAACCTAATTATCTTAGGGCTACTTGAGCTACTGGACTCAATCAAAGAATCGTACATTTGCACACTAATGAAATCATCACCAAGCACTTGTTGTGCATATTGGATAGCATCTTTTACACTTACTGGTTCAGGCTCACCAAACAAACCTACATTGCTGCTATCTAAAGCCTGTTTCTCTGCAAATTCAGCTAATGCTTTAAATAACATACTCATTTTTTTTGAACTGCGGCTATTCTTAGCGAGAAATACGGCGAGCTCAGCAACACCTTCTCCTAGATCCTCAAAAAGCCCTTGCTGCTTTACAAACTCAACAATATCTTGATCATTTTGCTTTGCAGATAAAATGGTGTTTGCTGCATCAATAATTGCATTAGCAACACGTTGATCAATGGCTTGCTCCATTCCATCAACGATTTGATCCGATATATCTTGAACATTTCCACGACTTATAGCTTGCGCTTCAATAAATTTAGGCGCAGCAACACCAAGCGCATTAAGCATATTTTGAAGATCTGGTTTTGTATGATCAGCCATCATTTCTAGCAAACGATCATCATTGTAAGCTTTACTAAAAATTGCGGCCTTGATTCTGTTTATCAGTGCTTGTGTTGGTTTTTTATCTTTCGTGGTGTACTGGGCTGCTTCTGTATCACCTAATTTGGTTAAAAAACCTTGAATAAACTTTTGGTTACTTACTGCTAGTAAATCACCGTCTTCACTAGGATTAAATAGAGCAAGTAAATTTTCATCTAATCGCTTTGCATCTGCTTTAGCCCGCTCTGTAGCAGTAAATGACAACTTATCGTCTTGGTTAGCATCAATCGCAAATTGAGCTCTATCGATCTCAGTATTACGAATCCGTATCAATATTGGCTGTGCAATGGTTTGGATCTGCTCACTGCTAAACCCAAAGTAGTCGGCTTCATCAATCAACCATTGCTTATACTCATCTGCGGTACCACGCTCATATGCAAGCTTGATTGCCATGGTTCGGCCATTTCCTGATTCAACTACTAAATCATCGCCAGTTATTGGTGCTCCCGTATCTGCCCGTCCTGAGCGGCCAAGGCTTTCGGGATCTAAATCATTAGCAGTTTTCTGTACCCATGCTTGTGATGATTCTCGACTTCGATCTCGTGGCTGCAATTCTTGCGGATAGTTTGGGTTTTCTGCACCTGTCGCCGTATGAGATGCAATGACTTGATCAATATCGACTAAAGCAAAGACAGTAGAAATCTTTTCACCTTTGGCTGTTTTCACATTATTAGTTCTACCCTTCAAAAGCCCAGTAAAGGGCGGTTTAGGTTTTAAAAAACTAATCATTTGATCGATTACAACTAATGGATTATTAGTAATATCTAGGATAGAAATTTGTTTTAATATTGGCATTAGATATTCTCCGCTTCCATTTCCATTGTTTGTACTTGGTTCAATAGCTCTGTCACAGCCGGAATAAGAAGTGGATCATTTAAGTCTTTTTCTGCTTCGTCCCGAATTTGTTCTAGTAACTCGAGATTAACTTTAACCTGCCCTTCAATTACTGAACGATAAAGTTGATTGCCTTCATCATTTGTCTTACTAGATTGAAGATCTTCAACCTCAGTTGGAGTATTTAGTTCTTCAGGTTCATCTGTAGCTGAATTTTGAATTGGCTCTTTATTAATAAGGCGATCCGCTAAATGTTCATCTGCCCATGCTCTTGAATATTCATAAAATGCTGTTAAATATTCTGGTGAACCTTCAGCCCTATTCCAAGTTTGTAAGAACTCGCCACGGCGATCTGAAACCCACCCCATAAAGTCAATATTGTTAGAATCTTCAGGATTTTCTAAAGTGTCTAACCATGCCTGCATCATTTTGTTTTCAGCCATACCAGCTGAACGTGCTGCTAATACTTCTTCATTCCTTTTTTGGTTTGCCTCAATTTGAGCATCAATGAGTTTTTTTGATTCTAGTTCTGCTTGCTGTTGAGCTAGATCTTGTTCATCTAATTCAGATATCCATTCTTGAGCCCAAGATACTGATTCAGAATCGCCCTCTAGAGCCTTATTTATACGCTCATAGAAAGCTTTATAACGTAAGCCATCTTCACCAGCCCATTGCGGATCTGCATTCAAACGCTTTAAATCAGCTCTTAATCGTTCGGCTTCTTCATCTGAAATACTATCTGGTGAATCATCATTTAGAATGTTCTCTTTTATGATTTCTTTATTTTCTTCTGATTGCTTCGATTGCAATGAAGTTTGCAATTGATCCAAATCATTTAATAAATTGGAAATTTCCTCATTCAAAGAATTTAACTGGTTTTGTTTTTGTTCAATACGACTTTCTGCATCTGCTAAAGCTTTGGCCTTTTCTGCTTTTTTAGATTGTAAACGCTTAAAACGGTTACTGTTTTGATTAATCAACTTCATAATTCGACCAGCGAGAACAGGAATTGAAATTCCTTCTCCTTGGTTTGGCTGAATTGCAGCTGTAATATCACGATTATTCATTAAAATCTTCCACGAAAGTAATGAATCCGTTGGACTAATTTTTTTGGATAATCGATCTGGCTTATGAAAAAGGATTGTGAAGTTTTGACCGTCATCAAAATCATAAGTAAGCGCAATTTGAAGTACTTTTTTATGCTTGAATGGCTTACTTTCAGTAACGTTAATGACTTTAACACCAGTTTTAGAAAACTGATCCATAGAATGATGCAAGATAGCAGACAGCTGCTCTAAATGCTGGTAATCGACAATAATAGAATCATAATGAGCTTCTTCTACTTCCAGACTAGATAATAGCGTAGGCAACCCATCAAATTTACTTAGCAGCTGGCTATGGTCATCATTTCGCTGCATATCTAGTAGAAGTTTTGCTGTATCACCATCATGAGAAACTAAACTGATACCATCCCATTCAGGTGTTTCTGCAGCAATCACGTTCTGTAATTGCTCTAATTGCCATCTTTGAATAGGTTTAGACCCAGACAGATTAAATTGTTTGGAAGATAGGTGGCGTTTAAGTCCAAATTGATTTGTTTCAATTACATCTGTAACACAAGCATCAAACATGCGTCCAAACTGTAAGATTGCTAGTTCACCAGCATGCTGATCATCAATTGCACCCAGTATGGCAACTGAATCATAAGCTTCGATACCGCTCTTCTGCCCTTTTAAGTTAATCACTCGCCAGATGTCATTTTCCGTGTAGTCTTCAGTGACTAAGGCATTAATTTGACGGTAATCACCTTTAATAAATCCAATTGAACAAGCGCCACTATTCACCATTGAATCAAAACCAAGTACTAATCGGCTTTGATGTGGTGCATGTGTTTGAGTAAAAATTGATTTAACACTCACGGAGTTATCCTCATTTTAATTTGAGGATATTTTCTCAATCTATTGAATGTAAAAAGCCAATGAGTTCCATAGCTTATTTTAAGTTTGGGAACATTTTAGTGAAATTTAAGGTGACTATTGAATGGGCTTTATTTGCTGCATCTAATGGTAAATTACCAGCTTGTAGAGATACTAAATGCTCAATTTCAAAATGATGTTGAGATCTTACAGCTTTATCAAAAGCATATATTTTCAAACGCATTAAATATTCTATAGGTGGCGGTTGTGTACCATCTTTATTAAACATTATCTGCTTTATGGCTAATGCACTATTTGCAATAGCTGCAGCTTTAGTCTCAATAAATGAGATACTTAATTCATTTGAGGCATTACTGGTTATATAGTTGAGTTGATAGTGTCCAACATGTACTGAATCTGTTTGTGCATCTAGAAGTGATACATCAACATTATTTGCTAACCAAGCAATTTTATTCGAAGGATCAAAAATTGGAATATTCGCTTGGGCAATCTTACTATTTGCCCGATAAGGTCTAATTTCTATTCCAAAATGGGCGGCTGAGAGAGTTCCTAATGCATAGAGCTCTTGATAATGAGAAACAGCTTTATCAACTGTCAATCCAGACCATAAGACAGGATTTCTTGCAAAACGTTCTTTGAAGGGGTTTAAAACATTACCAAAACTGTTATTAGACGTTTTATTCTGTGTTTCATATTCAAAAAAAGCCATTATTCTTCATCCTCTGGAAATTTACGGCTCTTAGCAATACTTTCAGCTAATGTTAATGCTTCCTCATATTTCATACCTGTATCGCGCTCAAGAATGTACGCCATAATATCTACATCTAAATTTGATTCTTTCAATGATGCGATTACTTGTGTTTTAAGTAATGTTGTATTCATTCTTGATTGAGCATTGTTGATTTCTTCTGTAGCTGCTGCAGTTTGGTTTGAATAATATTCGACTTGCCAAGGGTAATCTTCAGGCTCAAATTGTTCGTTGTAAGCGAACCCCCAATCCAAATGAAGAATTTGATTAATCCCTTCGGAAGATGCTGTTCGAATATCTTGTGACCTACGCATGATTTGTGCAGAAGTATGGAATGCTCCACCTTCTCCTATACCACCAGTTAACATATCAGCCCAACCGACCATGCTTGGATCTAGACCAATTCCGCCCATCAGCAAACGGACATTAATCATGAACTGTTCAATATTAATAGGTGAGCTTCGTTGATTCTTGATATCACCCACTGGATTTAGAACTTGTTTTTCATCAAATACCGGAAGCATGTGAAAAGCAGTATTCCAAACTGCTTCACCACCTGATAACGCATCACGGACATAAGCCTCATGATTTTTAAGTAAACCTTCTAAACCACGGATATAGGCTTGACGTTGTGCTGGTGGCATTCCTGACATATTTACTGTCAAGAACATCTGATTTACGGTATCTGCAATTTGCTGGCTGTTCATAGATGCCAAAGCAAGGATTACATCATCATAAACATCCTCAATTTCGTAAAGGAATGAGCCGCCCAAATGCGCTGGTAAGATTGGTAGCTCATCTGGATCATCCCCCTCTAACATTTTCGTGACAAGACCAGTTTCTACAAGCTCATATTGAGCAATATTGCTCATACGGGGCATTTTGAAACGTACCATTTGAATAGTATTCAGTTTGGTAATAGTTTTTTGCCAATTACGAGGATCTAAACAAAAAAAGGCGACAGTCTTACTGCCTTGTTCGAAAGGCTGTATTAATGGCGGATATGTATACTCATTACATACGAGGTCAATTACACCTTTATCTTTTTTCCCATAAATACGTGCATAGGAATCACCGAAAGAAATAGCATCTCGGGCAAGTTTGCTTAAATTCTTATTGATAAGCTTTTCCATCTTTACACGGCGCTCATCTAGTTGTTTTTTTAGTTTTTCAGCTGCTGGCCCACTGGCCTTTTTCAAGCGTTCGGCAGGTGTAATAAAGACTTGTTGGCCGCTATAAGAATCTCCGCCTAATGCTGCAGAAACATGAATCCCCATCCCCTCTGCGATAGGTGCAAAGCGTAACATTCTCTCCCATTTTGTAAGAATTTCTTTTCTAGTACGTTTTTTATTGGCTTTGGTTTGATTGGTCCCAAGTGAAAATGGTGCCATGGATTCATAAAGCTGCGCCGTAGCATCCTGATTAGAGGTATCAAATTGCTGATCATATGAATTAACATTTTCACCGAGTAACAACGATAAGAACCGAGAAGACATAACTAAGCCAAAATACCAAAATAATTAAGTATTTTGATGGCTACCAATTTTTAACTTTTAGATGAGTTCCAAAGTGAATTGGAACCGTACAGATTTAATAAATTCAACGCATGCAATTCTATCTGCACATATTTTTTTAATCTCTTTAGAGGACATTGGCATGACTGAAGGTGTAAAAGTTTTTACCGCATTGGATATCGAATTAGCTCAAAAAACTACTGATATTGTTAATAACCAACGTTATGGCAACCGTCCAGAATTTGAAACACTTACCTTAGGTTGGGATCGCAAAACTGGTGCTGTTGCAGTTAACTACACTTTTGCAGAAGAACAACAAGTTAATGATCAAACAATTTAGCAATGCAGAAAACTTAATGATTTTTTATTGATCGTGAAAAGTACATAATTTAATAATTATGTACTTTTTCTAAATATAAGTAATTAAATATAGAAAAAATAGAATTAATAAAAAATTCTTAGGACTATTTAATATTTATTAAAAGATAAAAATTATTCTAATATAAAATTAAATCGTGTAATTTATAGAAAAATATAACTTTGTGACTTTTTGATGAGCACCATCCTGCCTTTAGAAAAAAATATTATTGTAAGTGTTCCTCATGAATACACTACTCCACAAAAAGGAGCTTATTTTGAGAAATTATGTGCCCAGATCCTTCGAAAGCAGTCTTATGAAATTACTGGTTATGAAGTTAGAAGAACAGGAATGGAGATTGACCTTGAAGCTATTCATAAACCATCTCAAAAAACCGTATATATAGAATGTAAGTTTTTTAATGACAAAAGCTCAATTGATTCAAAAATAGTTGATTTGTGCTTTGCACAGTCTTTTAGAGGAGAGTTTGATAAAATTGCTCTATTCTCTACAGTTAAATTAGGTAAAGATGCTCAAGGTACATACGATAATTATTTAAAGAGAGGAATAGATTTTTCTTATTATGATAGTGAAGAAATTCTTTCAGCTTTAGAAGTAAGTGGACAAGTTCCAAATATTGATACAATTAGATTCAATTCAAATGTTACTTCTGCAACTCTACTTATTCATCCAGAACTTGTTCCTGTATGGCTTTTACAAGAAAGTGAAAACGGTTCACCTACTGGATTAATCGCATATGTTTCTCCAGATAATGAAGTAAGTTTAGAACGTATTAGACAAATTCTTGATAATGAAGGAAAGTTAGAAGAATTAGATATTAAGCTTTTTGAGCAAAAAATTACACTTCCTCAAACTGAATTATCAACACCTTCGACGACAAGGGAGGTTGTTAGTGGCATTGTTTTAGCGGATGATATTATGGATCCTAAACCATGCCGACCAAAGGATTTTATCGGAAGAGATGATATACAAAAAGAAATCTGGGATTTTTTAGAGTCAGTTCGTACTCAAGAAACAGATTCTAGAATTCTTGCATTAACAGGACTTTCTGGTAATGGAAAATCTTCATTAGTTGCTAACCTTTCAGATCGTTTCACAAATAAAAAATGGAAAAACAAACTTTATCTTTATCCAGTTGATGTACGCTCTGCAAGAGGTTCACGTTTTGTCGCTGAAGCTGTAGGCAAAGCATTCAATACTGCTGTAAGTCATGGATTTATTGAATCGGATACTTCTTTTACTATTGAAAATATTGACGAAATTACAGGTGGAAAAGCCTTTCAAGAATACGCACAATTTCTTGAAAAGAATAATAAAGTTATGGTGATTTTCTTTGATCAATTCGAAGAAGTTTTTATGAAAGAAGAGCTCTTTTCCTTATTTCGTGCATTTAGAAGATTTGCTCTTGATATATCGGCTGAAAAAACAAATGTAGTAGTAGGTTTTTCTTGGAGAACGGGTATCTTTTTAGGGAATGATAATCCTGCTTATGGATTATGGTATGACTTACGTGATCATAGAACAGAACGAAAATTAAAAACATTTGATGTAAAAGACTCCAATAAAATGATTTCTAGTTTCGAAATAGAAGCAGAAATTAATTTAACTAAACCATTAAAAGCTAGGTTAATTCAACAAGCCCAAGGATTCCCTTGGTTTCTAAAAAAGCTTTGTATTCATTTGTTTAAGAAAATAAAAGAAGGTATTTCTCAAGAAGAACTTTTAATTAGTCAAATGCAAATAAAAAATCTCTTCGATGAAGATTTAGAGCGACCTTCAGGCGAAGTTGAATGCTTAAAATTTGTTGCTAAGAAATCACCTGTTGATAGGTATGAAGCAACTAGAGAATTTGGCGAAAATACGGTTTCGAGATTAATTGCGGATAGACTGCTTATTAAGACAGGAGAAAAAATTTCGGTATATTGGGATGTTTTTAGAGATTATCTCATCACTAATGAAACTCCAGTTATTTCTTGGGCTTTTATGCCAAACTATAGAGCTAACATGTCTTTAAAGTTTGTTGAATTGATTAAAGATCAAGCAGCCTCTATAGATGAATTAGTGGAAAAAACTACCTATAGCAGAGGAACAATTCAAAATATTCTTATTGATTTACTGTCTTTTGCGTTAGTGGTTAAAACTAAAGATGACAAGTACAAACTTAATTGCGAAATTGATGAGATTCCGTTAAAAGTTCGCAATCAAATGTTAGGACATTTTATTTACCAAGAAGCTTTAGCAGCATGTAAAAATAATGAAGAGTCAATAATACTAATTGAAGATATGTCTTTAATTATTAATAAAGCTTATGCCTCAGATGAGGGGAAAACAGTTGGTCGGTATATCGCAAAAATCTTATCTTGGTTAAGATTTGCAGGTTTAATGAGCCAATTGCAGGATAAAGTTAGAGTATATGATGCAGAAAGCTATTCCCCAGATTTTGGTGAAATTACAGGTGGCAGTAGAAAAACTAGTTTATTTTTAGCTGCAAGTTCTTTTGAAAAAGCAGCAATACTACTGGACAAAATCATTTTACATAAACCAATCGATTTAGCCGAGTCAGGAATTCGTAATGTGATTGCTGATTTAGTTGCATTGGGTATTTGTAGAAGAGTTAGCAATAATAGAATAGAGTTAACAAAGCCAAGTAATCCAGAAGTTTCTGTTGAAAAACAACTAGCGAACAAAGTTCTTGAAGCTAATACAATAATTTTATTAGAAAAACTAATTTCTCTTTATGGTGAGGAGTTGAATGTATTAGTAGAAAAAATGTCTGTTGAATTAGGTAAAAACTGGAAACAAACATCAGGCCAAAGATATATTAATGCTCTTCTACGTTATAGAAATTTAGCTCGTAGTAACCTACTTCATTAAGATAAAGTTAGTATTATTGAATACTTGGAATTTAAAATCAGTTTTAATTAATTTAGCTGATTTTATATTCATAAGTTATTAATAACCAGTAATATCAACAATTAAGTGACTATGGAATGGAGAATAAAGACTAGCAGAGGTATTCATACCATTAGCGAGTACCGTATATCCTCGAAGGATCTTACCTGAGAAAGTTGGATCATTATAAGAGTTAGTTTTTATAGCACAGTATGAATGCATATAAGAGCTCAAACCACCAGCCCCCCAATAATATTCATAATGTGCAGGACATGCTAAAGCTAATCCATATGTTTTATTAGCATTATAGTTAGGTATATCTGATAACCAAGAGCTATAGTAATTTGCACTACCCTTTAAATAAAAAGTCTCAGCCTTAACAACTTTCAATGGGTTATGAGAATTAGAAAATACAATCTCACCTTTACCATTCTTAATCAATAATTTAGGTGAATGGCCGCTTTCTAAAAGAGTAATTAACCCAAATACATAATATGTCGCCTTTGTAAAAGGATAAGTATTCTTATATTTAAATCCACCTTGATCGTCTAAAGTGTCAAAAATAACAGTTATTTTCCAATTGTTTGTTGAGGTTTCTTCATATCTGACTTGCATCACAGACACACCTGTAAACACCACAATTGGTCTTTGTAAAGATGATACATTCAAAACATGACACTTAACATAACCAGATACAGATAGCACTGCAGGAGGTAGTGGATCTGAAGAGGCTACTTCCCTAACAAACTTATTGATAAGGTGAAAGTTTCTGTAGCTATCGTCAATTATTGTCACTTTATTATCATTAAGAATTTTGATGTATTCAGCCATTAGCATTTACCTAAATGAATACTAATTGTTTGCTGAAAAGCTATGTTGTAATAAGCTCTACAATCATAAATTAATAAATAAGTGGATGTATCATCCATTTGATTGAGAAGAGAATCACCCAGAATAGCCTCACTAGCCATAGCTTTAGTCAAAATAGCACATCCCATTCCATTCGAATAAGACTCAACCACTGCACTATTTGCTGATAAAACTTCACCAGATGCTACATAAGCCCACCATCTTGGATGATTTTCAGCTGTATCAAGTTTACGTACAATTGCGTCCATTGCTGAACCTTTTGGTAGGACTACATTTAACGTTTCTGTATACATACTAAGATTAGATGTTAGATCAAGGACCACGTTGCCACCGAGGTCCCTTAATAAGAATGTAGCCATTTATAATCCAATATAAATTCTCTCAACATTGTTATCGTCAAATATCTGGAAAGCGGTACCTGAAATGACCATTCTTGCCTTTTGAGGTTGACTTGAATCTTTGTAAGTAATTAAAGTCCCGAGTTCACCCGTTATGGCGCTTAATTTGTCTACATTAAATAATTCCGCTGTAAGAGACTTAACTTTAAAGTTTGCAGCGGTTAAATTCTTAATAAATACATCACTATTCATAATGACTTGATTGTCTTGGATTATGAACGGCATGTACTTAGTAGAAGATGTACCAGTTGTGAAGAAAATTTTATCCGCTTGAAAACCTATTGAACTGATAACGGTTCCATTCGTTTGCTCACTGACCATAGACATGCCAGAAAACACACCGTTATTATCCATGCCCATTACGTATTTACCTTTCACACCATCAATTAAGTCAGCTTGTGATTTAAGCTTGATAGCATTTTGGCCGTAAACAGAAACTAAGGTTTGTAATGCGCCAGCATATGCACCCACATCAGTTGTATAGGTGGTTTTGAAGTTTTCAAAATCTGCAATATTGTCTGCATCTTCAATATCAATAAAGTCTAGATCCACCTCACCAGCTTTTCCTGAATAGTTACCGATGATCATTGGAGTAAAGAAAGCAGCTTTATTCGCAAATGTTTTTGGACTTAGTAGAGTGCCGGCACCTGCACTTGCACCAGCAGATCTACCTTTGAAATATGCAGTTCCAGTTATCCAAGTTCCCAGCGCAGGTGCGGTACCAGCAACAAGATAATGACTAGCTCCAATATCATTAATTTCGGTGTTGTCTTGGGCCACATACTTAGTTTTAGTGGCGTTCTGACAAGTTGCACCTAGGTATACAACACCCGTACCACTAACACGGCGGAATCTATACTTCACTCGGTAGTATTTGTTGTCATCGATTGGCAAAGAAGCAAACCAATTTAACCAAGCTTCATCATTTCCAACGTTATTACCTATTCTTAGTGCATATCCCCCACGGCAAGTTGCATCGGCCACTAAATTAAGCTCAGGTTTATTTCCACTTGGAGTTTTTACTAACCAATCTTTTTGCCATGTTTCTAGTACTGAAGCCATGATCTTTTGACCATTTGCAGAATACAGAGCAGACATCCTTTCAGTTGAAGATGCGATTGCTTCATTCGTCTTGGTAGACGTCATGTAATCACGCTCTAATGTCGCTTTTGTAGTTGATGCTAAGTCTTTTGCAGAATCGGCTATCTCTTTTGCCTTTTCAGATATTGCTCTTACCAGTGCTTGACGTGCATTGTGAACATTAGCAAAGTTGGTAATAAACTGATTTCGGTCAATCGTACTGGTTGCATTCATATTGGCGAATAAAGTAGCCAAATATGTATTTAAGGTACTGAAAGCAGTTGCATATGCAGCTGATGAGATTCCATACGTGACAGCTTCAGCTCGTAAACTTGTATCAGTTTGATAAAGTGTATCCCACACCAACTTCGCCTGTTTTTTCTCAACTGGTGTAAGTTTATTATCAGCTGCAATATCACTTAACTGAGCCATTGGAATATCAACTTTGGCTTGAGAACCTGCAGTCGTTTCCATCATTGAAGTGACAGTAAACGGCGTTACTGACTTATAAACCGATAAATCCGTTTCAATAGCCGCTGACCATCCTTCTTTAAAGTTATCTGGCGGGTTTGTATGAGTAATTGTTGCTGACTCAACCGTAATAGCTGGGTAAGACCAAGCATCTTTTTTGGTAATTAAGATGCACACTTTATTATTGCTATCTAAAGCTAAAGCCAAACCTTTAGTCGTAGTATTACTTTCATCTAAGGTGATACCAAAAGAACGCGAAGTCATATTTGGATAAAATGGTACTGTTGACGTATATGCATAGAACGCCAAGTCCAAATCAAAAATATTGTCTTCTTTGTTGTTGTAGTTATAACCTGAGATTTTAACTTTAGTCATGAAGGCACCAATTGTAATTGGTGTCTTAATTACAAGAGTTCCCGTAGTCGTGATTGGTTGACGCCAAGTCAAAGGCTTCACGAAAATTTTGCCTCCACCTGAACCCAGTGGCTGAACGCTCATTGCATTAGTATATTCTGAGGTAATTTTCTGTGATGATGCAGCAATAGCGCGCTCAACATTAGTATTTGTCATATCCGCATTCAGAATATAAGCGCCGTTTTTACTGTCTAACTTTGAAGACATCTCCGAAAGTTTGGCCGCCCATGTTTCTTTGAAATTGGTTAATGTTGAAATAGAGTCTGTAGCTGTAGAAACAAGATCTTGTAATGTCGGGTCAGCTGAAGCGTAATCAGTAACGTCATATTGCTCAATTTGAGCTAAGGTCCACACTAAAGGTGCAGTTACAGTTGGTGTAGATCCGCCAGCTACATAAACATGTCCTGAGTAAGTAATTGAACCTGTGGCACCGCATTTAATCATCCGAATATAAGTTTCGAATTTTCCTGTACCCTCAGTACTTCCAATAAATCTATCAATTGCACCAGTACCCATAGCGTTACCAGCATTCACTAGCTTATATCCAATCGGCAATTTAATGAGGTATTTAATAACGAAGACCGCATTTGCTCGGCCATTCACGGCCTGATAAAAACCACCCCATGTAGGATTAGCAGCTCCAATGGTTTTGATTTCCAGCTCATGTGTTGATGTAGTCGGGTTATCCGCACTTTTTGCAACACGTGTAACAGCAACATTCCCATTGCCAGCATTGTTATATACACCTACTGCATTATTACCCTTCTTAAAGTTCACGTCTCCTTGCACCAACTTGCCGTTAGTGATCATCATTGCCAGCATTGTTGTGTTTTCTAATGCCGAGCCAAGATTGTTAGTACTTGTTTGTAACTGCGAAATTTCAGTATTTTTAAGAGTTGCAAGATCTTGTGAAGTTTGATCAGCTGTAGCTTTTGTTGTTTTCACTACTGTAGATAATCCACCAGGTACACCAGCATCATATTGTTGAATTTGCTGGGCAATAACACCTTTGTTTGCATCTGCTTTGATAAAGGTATCTTCTACAAACTGTGCATTTTGCTTAAGAGAGGATCTAAAACCGCCTTTAAAATTCGGTGCAGAATTACCACGGCTGATAAACATATTAGTTATCGTAAAAGTTCCACCTGACGGTGCATTATCAAAGCGCAGCCCTAATGGAATTGCTTCAAATGCAGTTGCTTTTACATCAGAAGGGAAAATACCAGTCAATTCAATTTCACCACTAGCAGCAACTATAAATGAAGGTAATCCAATGCTATAAGTTGCTCCATGGAATTGAATGCTACAAGTCGCTCCAACCAAACCAGCTGCAGCGGTATATTTGATTCTTGCAACAACTGGATCACCTTTATCTATGGGAATTTCTTTATGTTTGTATTGAAGTTCCCAAACAGCAACTGTTCTATTGGTACCAGTGGTGATACTTAAATTTTTAGTATCATCACCTAGTAAAATCCAGTTTTCTTCTGAATAACGTAAGGTATCTAATTGTGCTTTGAAGACTTTAATTTCTTCTGCAAAGACTTCTTTAGCATCAGATCGAGTAATTTTTTCTTGAAGTATTTGAGCGTGGTTTTCTAACACCTTTTGTAAGTTACCACTGTTATTTGCCAAACCAATCGGAATACCACTTACGACCTGAACTGCAAGCATGATTTGTTTGGCTCCATTTGGGCCCGTATCAGGTGTTGAATGTAATTCGATCCCTCTCCCCGAGCCAATTCCTTTTTGACCTACTAATATGTATGCATCACGGCCAGTAATTTGATCAATTGTAAATGGGTTTGCCCCAAGAGAGATTAAGGCATTTTTAACAGTAGCAATATTTACTCCGATACTGTCGTAGTTGGTCACAATAACAAATGTGTCATTCGGAATCGCGGCGATAGCATTACTCATCGCCGTTGCATTCGCGATAGCAGCATATGTATCGTATCGAGTTGAAGAAGCAATTGACCCATCAGCAGCTAAAACATGAACTGAGAATCCGCGAGCTGAAGCTACGGATTTGATTTCACCTTTAAGGTTTTTTATCCCTGTGAAAAAGCCATTCCAACCACATGAGTAGACACGATAATTGAAAACTTGACCAAGATCTTGATTAAGTTGTTTATAATTTGACTCTAAGTTCGAAATTGACTGTGTTGTATTTTGCTGGTTGTCGCTAATTGTTGAGTTAATTTCTTGAAACTTACCGTCAGCAGATAATTTATTATTATCGACCGCAGATTTTAAAGTTACATAATTTTCAGAAATGGATGCAATTTGTTCACCATTCTTTTTAACATCTGCCTTGGTACCTTCAATTGCAGTCGCATTAGCCTCTAATCCTTTTTCAAGTTCACGAGGATTTTTTCTAAAACCAGTTGCTAACTCACCTTTTTCAATTTGTACTTCACGAATTAAAAAATCAGGTGCAAATCCAATTTGAGCATATAAAATTACATTAATATATTGTAAATCAACAAGATTAGTATCAAATGTATAAGTACATAAAACTTCTTTATCTGTAGAAATATTATTCCAAGAGGTTCCAATTTGATTGTTACTACCTGCAGCATCACGACGATGAATGATTAGGAGTATTTGTGATTGTGCAGCTGTCAATGATTTTGCCTTGAATGACAACGTGTATTTCTGGTTCCCTTCTAGACCTTCAGCTAAAGTAATCGTCTCAATAAAACCTTTAAAATATGTAGCTGTATTGGTTGATTTAAAATGCCCCCAAGTAATCCCATTTGAGTCCTTATAAACTTCTAATAAGCTACCTGCTACTGCTGAATTTTGACGCCAATTTGAAGTTTCAAGAGGCTTAGAAAAATCACCATTTTTAATAATATTATCGCCCCCGCTAGTAGAAATAGCGGCTTTGATGATTTTACTTTCCTCTGCAATCGCTTGGTTCGTTTCAGTTTTTGTGTAACGAGTACTATCAAGAGTGGCTGAACTGCTAGTCCATAAATCACCAAATTTCTGACGGAATTTGGCTTCTAGTGATTCAGTAGCTGCTGAAATTGCTTTGGTTGTATCAGACTTACTTGAATAATCAACAAGAATAGAAGACTTAACAATAGTGCTGTCTACATCTGATTCATTTAGAACTGGTGTAATTCTATATGCTTGCGCTTCCCACCACCCTGCATTTCCAGTATGACCTAAAGCAATACCTAACTGAATTTGGGGATATGTATCAGCAACTGAAGTCATGTTGATGACTTTTGAAATAAGAGTCCAAGTTTCATTTGCTGGGATTTCAGCAATTGGAACACTTACACTAGTATAATTTGCTGTTGAAAATACCCCATCATTTTTTGCACGACCAATTGGAATGTAACAAAGACCGTTTGAATCGGAGCTACGACGAACAACAAAACTCACAATATATGTTCGTGTATTTGGTAGTGATTGTTTATTGTAATTAAAACAGTTAACTGGATTTGAAGTATCCTTTCTGAAAACTGTATTACCAATTTTCCCAGTTGTCGTAGTTTTAAAATACTGAGACATGTCATAACCGTAATGGCTATACCACATGTCAGGATTCTTACAGTTATAATCGCCTGCCAATGAATCACTGTCATTTGCCGATTTCAGTGCTTCATCCAATTTAGTCAGTGATGTATTAAACGTCTTTGTTTGTGAAGCTGTAACTTCATCTAATTTTGCATTTGTAGCGTAGTTATTTAGAGCTTGAGCAGTGTTAAAGATATTCTTCTCTACATCTGTCATACCAACTTCAAGCTTAGATGTGCGCTGTGCTAATGCATCCCTTTCAGTCACATATGTTTGCTTAAACTCAGTGAGATTAGCAGATACTTGATCAAAAGCTGCATTAAAGTCATATGGACTCGCAATCCAGCTGTCAGTAGTTATAAATTCCTCTTTAACCAATACGGCCCAGTAAACAGTACCTACAGAATTTTTGTCTACTGTAGGTTTATTAATCATATAGAATTGAATTTCTCTACCTGTGCCTGCAGAACTTTTTGTAAAAGTAACTTTATTAATTACTTTACCTGCACCTGCAGGGCAAGCTTGAACCCACTGACTTCCGCCACCAGCATATACAGTTAAATTAGAGTTTGTATCACCAGCACCTCGAGTATGCTCAGCACACCAAAGAAGTGTGTATTTTGCTCCTACTTCCCAGTCTTCCCCCATTTTATAGCGTAGATGAGGATATGAAACTCCATTGTAAGTTCCTACTACATTAGAGTTGATTAACAAATTCGTGCCAGCTGGTGCAGACTTGTTAAGATTTGCTGATAAGGTATTTGATTGTTCAGTAACTGCTTTAATCTGTCCAGCTTGTTCTGTTACTTTTGAATTCGTTGTTTCAAGTGCTTCGCTTGAGGCTTTTTTCCCTATTTCAGTGTTAGTCAAAGTTAGATCATTTCTAAGCTTAGAAATATCTATACTTTGAGAAGATAAAGTATCGCCATTCTTCTTCACTTCAGCTTGAGTGACTTTAATTGCTTCCGCATTAGCATTTAAAGAGCTTTGAGTATCACGTGGGCTTGGGCTCCATGCAGTAGCCTTATTGCCTGCTTCGATCTGTAATTTTTGAATCGTTGGAATTCGACCAGAACCATATGTTCCATAAAACTCAATTGTAGATTCGGTAGTACTTCCTGTATGTACTTTAGGGGATACTGTAACTGCAAATCTTTGAAACTCATTTGCTTTTGTTACAGTAACTGAAGTTGTAAAGTAATGAGCAGATCCATTTGAAGAGTAAACCTGTACTGTTCCAGCAACGGGCACACTCACGTCAAAAGAAATAGTAACCGGCTTATCTAAATTTTCGTCATAAAAAGCTTTGAGCTCTTTACTTCGTTCATACATTAAGTATTCACGACTAGTTGATGCTGTTGAGCTTCTTGGCGCTTCTGAATTAACTACCGCATTAACCCCACCTATTTTAATATTATCTACTGCAGCTGTGATATCAGTAGCCACACGTCCCATGGCGCTATCAAGATCACTTTTTGTAGCTGTTTTCAATAATGCTTGAGCGTTGCTCTGAATACCTGTTTCAGCATTCTGCATTCTTGATTCAAGCTTACTGGTCCGTTCTGCTTCAGCCTCAGTTCTATTAGTAGCAGTTTTGAATAAATCATTTGCAGTTGCTGTTGCATCATTTGCTGAAGCTAAAGAGTTGTTATCTTCAACGATAATGTAGTTAAGCTGACTTATACCTGGTTGAGCTGCATAGTTACCAATAAACATTGGGGCATAAAATTCAGCTTGTGCTGGGAAAGTACGCGGATTATCAATTGTTCCAAGTCCCGTAGCTGCACCTGTAGATTTTCCTTTCAGGTAAAGTACCACTTCTTGCCATTCACCTAAATTTGGTTTAATTGCAGACAACAAGTAATTTGATGAGCCCATGTCTGCAGCAAGATTATTTGTAGTTGTTACATACTTAATTTGATCTGCTGTTTTACATGCAATACCTAAGTAAATACTTCCATTTTCACCAGCAACACGACGGAAACGTGCACGCACCCGATAAAGCGTATCTGGATTAATTTTTACTAATTCTTTCCAATGAACCCAAGCTTCATCATTGCCAGCATTATTACCAAGCTCAAGAATATAACCGCCAAATGCATCAGAATCTTGAAGTACTTTAGCTTCACCTGTAGTTCGCCAAGTTGACCAGTCATCAATTCCTTTTGCTGTTACTACTGCCCTCACACCAGTAGTTACTTGAGTTTGAGACTTGAGACTTAATAAATTTTGAGAAAGTGCTTCAGTAGCTTTTACCGCTGTTGTACCAGTTTGCTGCGCTTCGGCTGCATTATCGAAAGCCAGTTTAGCAATATCATCAGTAGTTTTAAGTGAAGAAGAAAGGCCAGATATTTTAGTGTTTGTATTACTTTCTAAGGTAGATACACTTTTTTGGACATCTACAATCTGACCTTGTACCTTCAAATTTTCCTTCGAGATACTTGTATCAAGTTCTGTAAATTTTGTCGTGGTAGACTGTTCAAATTCAGCTAGTGACTCAGTTACTTCTAGAATATTTGAATTAGACAGACGATCTGCTTCTTCCAGAGCTGCTTTCGTTTGGTCGATACGTAATGATAAGGCTTTATCTCCATCAGAAACTGACTGAGTAATTGTCGCTAAATCAGACGTTGTTTTAGTCTTATTTGAATTATAGTCAGTCTTTAGTTCTTCAAGTTTTTTTGCTTCTGAAACAAGTTTCTCATCAACAAGTTTTACAGATGATTCAACCTTTTCGATATATGAGGCATTACCAGTAATTTGATCACGCCATGCTTTCGGAATGGTGTCATTTAGTGCTGTAATGTCCCAGACCTCATAATCAGCAAGGATTACATCAACTGGGCTTGAAGTGCTTGGTAAAGGTGGATTAGTGCCAGCTAAAACACGAAAATGCCCATGAATAGCTGCTGGTGCATCATAGCCACACTGAACAACAGAGTAATAAACCTCAAACTTGCCTGTACCTTCTTTATTTCCAAGTACTCGTAAATAACCAGTACCTGTAGCATTGCCAACAGGTAATAAATATGTCCCTTTTGGCATTTTAATAATTTGTTTTATTAAAAACGTTTTATTAGGCGCAGCTACAAGTGTAGGAACAGTTGGATACCAGCCACCACCTAAAGATGCTGTAGATCTTAAAAGCATCTCATGGGTACTATTTACGGGGTTATCCGTTGATTTGGCTTGTCGAGTTAGTGTTGAGCCTGCTGGTACCGCATAGGCACTTAATCCCCCATTCCCCGATAGAAACGTCGGATCATCACGTAAAGGTTTACCAAGTGATTGCATCCGCGCTAACTCATTCGCACTTAATAAACTTGCATTTGTGGTGTCTAAACTGGCTTGTATTTGATCAGTTTTTTCAGCCACAGATTTGGTAAGGTCAACTACAGTTCGTTCAACACTATTAATGGCAGCTTTGTTATCACCAATTTGAGATTGAGCAATACTAATTTGTTCAGTAATTGCTTTGTCTTGAGCTGCACGAGTTTTAGATTCTTCTGAAATTAAGGCGTTTGATTTACCCAATTCGTTTTGCATTTCAGCAAACTTAAGCTCAAAACTTTGAGTTAAAGCCTCTTTATCATTTGCACGTGCTTCAGCTTCAGCCAGAAAGCCAGAATCAACTTTCTTATCAAGTTCAACATATTGTGCAGCTACTTGATCTACTTTCTTAACTGCAGCTTCAGTTTGGCTTACTATTGGTTCAATTTTTTGATTAATGAGAGTATTTGTTTCTTCACCCAATGCTAATTTAGCATCATCAATCATTTGACCAGCTTTAACTAAGTTTTGATCAATATCTTGTTTTAAAGCGGCCTTAGTTTGATCAATAACAATTAGAGTGTCAGCTGCTTGTTTTTTACGGTCTAAAACTTCTTGATCTGCAATTTTTTTCGCATTTTCAGCAACTATACGAATTTCATCTGCATCACTTCTAACATCAGCAATAATAGAATCCGTTTCTCTCTTGATGAAACCAATTTTGTCATCAAGTTCTTTCTCAGCACGAATAGCACGTTGTTGAGCATCTGCCACCAGCGCTTCATTCGCTTGAATTGATTGATCAATACGTTGATTGGCTTCATCCAAACGAATGTTTGCATCACTGACATGCTGCTCAACAATCTGTTTTGTATCGACAATTTCTTGATCAATATAAGCCCGAATTTCATCAACTTTATTTTGTGCAATCTGACCTACTTCTTTTACTTGGTCATGAATTTTTTGCACTTCTTCATCAATATGATTAATACCTTCTTCAAGCAATTTATAGGCTTCAGAATCTTTAATATTATCAATTAACTCCTCTACTTCTTTTATTTTTTCATCAATTTCTTGGCTTATCTGATCTTTGTTTTCATCAATTTTTTCGCCTTGTTCTTTTAAGTCTTCTTTTAAACTCTCTAACTTATCAAGAGCGTCTTTAAATGCCCCCTCAATAGCTTTAGGGTCAATAGGCACACCTGCAACCGTAAGCGTTGTGCCTACGGCCATACTGCCTGCAACAGAACTATTACCTGCTACTGAAGTATTACCTACTACAGTGCTATTTCCCGTTAATGTGCTATTACCAGTTTGTTGTGTATTAGCTTGCACATTCATCAACGGCGTTTTAATAGATACAGTTGTGCCAGAATCTACTTTTAAATTTTCTTTAGAGATAAATTCAATATTGTCTTGTCGAATACGGCGCACACCTACAATTGCGCCGTCTCCGTGACTAACATAACTATGGATTACTGGACGTTCTTCATTGCCGTTTTCAAAGAAGACATAGACGTCTTCCCCATCCACAATTTGTATTTCTGTATCTAAATCACTATCACCGACTGGATAGGCAAAAGTTGCCGTAATGCCTTCACTCGCGCCATCAGTTAAACCATGAATGTGTACTTGTGCAGTACGACCTTTTGCGTTGTAACTTAAAATCTTTGCACGTTTATAACCATTCATATATTTGACCTACAAATTAGCAATCCAGAACTTTGATGAAGTCCCCATTGATCCCCCGATTGCGCCTGTATCTATATGATGTGCAGCTGTTAAAACGACATACTTCTTACTATCAATTTCGAATATATCGCCCGCATTCCAATTCAAATTTAGCGGCCTGATTATGGTTCCCCGCAAGATCAAAACTTTTTCTAAGTTTTTAACTTGTCGGGCATCTAAACCAGCTCTTTGCGTAACAGTGTGGCCTGGGGTTATTGAGTCATCACCAACAACCGTTGAACCGTTATTCTCCACGGTCACGAAAGATGATTTTTGCATCAGTTCCAAAGGTTTACTGGATATCCAAACGACACTGCTAGGATCTAGTTTTGTGACTGGTTCCTTTTTGAAAAAAGAATCAATTTTTTGAGCTGACATCTTATTGTTTTGAAAACAAATGACTGCCGCTTCTTGCTGCAGATAATGAGCCAAACGTTGTGTAGGCAAGCTTCCCTTTAGGCATACGAATTTTGGCAAAGGTAAATCACCACCTAGACTGATAGTTGCTCCACAAGCTCTTATCACTGAATTAAAGGAGGTTTCATTACTAATAACAGCTTGCTTTGAATTTTCGATAAGTCTTTTACAGCCAGCCAAAATGCCAATACATGAGATACCACCTACACGGCGATCTTGTTTAATAGTTTGAGTTTTTAGAGGAGTAACTTTGATTAATTCAAATGGATGAGAAATATCGTTTACAGTTAACTGCTCCCCTTCTTTCAAAAGGGAGTCTAATTCTGCTGTTGATTGAACTGTAAACTCAATGGATGCTGGAATTGGTACGAGATCAGTTCTTAAAGTTGCACTAATGAGCTCAGATGCTGGAATAACTTTACCCGCAGACACAATGGTAATTTGCATTAACGGTTCCCCATATTAAAACTCTTAGGGACCATTAAAAATGCAAGTTTTGGTAAAGCTTCTTTCTTCTCATTATAGTTTTGCTGAGCTTCTGAGACTGAAAGCCCGTAACTTTCGACACCTAGCCCACGGGTAGCTTCAACTAATCGAGCTTGCAAAAGATCACATTGCGCTTTTACTAAAGGCAAAATGATTACATACTCATCCCCATTAAGTTCTATGGATTCATTCAGTTCAATACTGGTAATTGCCTTAGTTTGACAATCTAATGTCGCCCAACCCGCATAAGATTTTGTCTCTTCAATAAATGCCTTAACGATATCCTCAAGCAAAATTGAGTAACCAGTTAATTGATATTCTTTATAGAGTTCTTCCGAAAGTTGCTGGATAGAACCAGCAACTACAGCATACCCTTCTGATTCAGGTAATAACTTCATAGCCATTACCCAAATAGATTGCCCAGTTGACGACCAACGCCTTGCACAGCATTTGCAAGATTAGTTGCTTGTTGAGCAGTATTGATCACTTGCTGAACTCGATTAACAAGCTCAGCTGTACCATCAATTTCTTTTTTACCCGGCTGAATACTACCGTTGGTACCAATGTTTGCGAAACTACCAAAGTAGTTGTAATCAATTGGGCAAGAAACTGTCATTACTTGTGATCGGCTATCAGAATCGTATTCAGCTGATTCAAAACGAATAGCACAGTTTTCAAGTGCATATGAGCGGGTAAAACTTCCTAATCGGCCATCGTAGTAATCACCATGGATGATTCCACCACTAGCTACGACATATTCAGCTAATAGTTGATCATGACCAGCTTCAGTTACTAGGATTTGAAGGTTGCCTGTGTAATGGGTTTTCGGTGGACCAGCAACAATTCCAGTAAAACCACCCGCATATTGAACTTCTGCTGGATCTTCATTACTCACAATCGGCCGTGGGCAACTTTTAAATAAAAAGCGAAGGTCTTCCATGCCACGAGGTACAAACATTCCTTGACACGCTAATAAGGGGGACCCAAGTTGCTGTAAGGCAATATAATCTTGTTTAAGCTGGTTAAGTAAAATCGGGTTAGATTGTTGCATGATCTTGATGCTCTATAGCTTTTATATGCATCAAGAGTAAAAGGTTAAAACCCTTTCAAAGTTGTTTGGTTCCATTAAAAAAGCCACCTTAAAGGTAGCTTTGTTTATTTCTTTTTATCCAATATTCGGCGGTACCCGCAGAACTTGTACTGAAGGCACACCACGTTCAAGGGTATCTTGGACACATCGATAATCAGAGTTATTTGGTTCATAACCGAGTTCACCGCGAATATTTCCTTTATGGATCGTCATAGGTGCATCAAAACGCCCACGCATAAAACGGCCAATGATAATCGTGTCAGTTAATGATTGATTTGTTTTTGTTTCAGTTTTATCAGTTTTTTTCTGATATTGAATACCTGGCGCTTCACCTAAGATTTGAGTTGTATTCATGCTTATTTCCTTATTTGAATGGATGATAGGTAAAGCCAAAAAATGACCTTACCTATGAGTAATTAGTAAATACCTAAGCGTTTACCTTTTTTGAATGAACGTAAACGCTTGTTGATTGCATTCGCAGTAAAAGCATGAAGTCGAGCTTTTTTCATACCAGCTTTTTGTGCTGCAGTTAAACGGACCTTTTGACCAGGTAATCGTTTATTCACAACGGTTTTGACACCTTGACGAATAGCCAACACACCACGGTAGTGAATTTTTCGTCCATTTACTTTCCGTTGGCTAAATGCTCCATTTCGAGCTTTAATTTTTTTAGCCATTGAATCAAAACCTTCTTCAGTTTCATCCGCTTCACCGAAAATAAACTCTCGAACGAGTTCTTCAAGTTCTGGGCCATCGTCTGGCATATTAGCAAGAACTGTATTGGCTGCTGCTTCTAACGCCGCGTCAGCAACTTCTGTATCATCACTAAAGATCTCTTCAATATCAGAAGTGTCAACGCCGAATGTTAAGAAAGCATCGGACAGAGATGCCATTAAAGCGCTTTCAAAGATGCCTTCTTCATCATCTGCACCATCTAAGGCATCGACAATTAATGCATCTAAATGATCAACGCCCAGTTCACCTTCTTCAAGCTTACCTTCACTGATTGTATCTACCGTATCGGATAGAATGTTCAGAGCAATTTGTCGTACTTGTTCAATCACAGATTGCTGTTCTCGATCAGTACTTGAAACCTTACTTACAACGGTAGAAATATTCTCCGCTGCTGAATCAAAAGCACGTAAAGTTAATGGTTTTTCAGTAGTGGGGCCAAATGGATTCATCTTGATAGATCCTTAATAAAATTATTTAACTAAAACGTCGTCATCAAAAATTGCGGCACGAGTTGTACCAACAACTCCATGGGCTAAATAGAGTCGTACACGCTCATATGGATAGTCTTTGTCAGGTATTAAACTGAACTCAAAAGGTTTACCCCCTAGATCTTCAGCCGGTTGCAACCAACCGGTTGTTTCACTAGAAGCACCTTCTAAAAACTCTTGGATGTCATCACCAGCTTTTTTGATATAGTCCGGTGTAGCTTGGAACATATAAGTCCGTAGGATCTCGATACATTTATTCGTAACTCGAGCCGAAATCTCCGCGGCCGGAACTAAACGCAAAGCACTATTTTTGCTTTGGTATTGGGTAAGCACATCACTTAATACAAATAATGTAGTTTCAAACTTAACTGGGCGAACTACATTTACTTTAGCCTTAGCCAACATTTCTTGTGTCTGTTCATCTTCAAGATCAATATTCGGCATCTGGCTTAAGTTTTTTGCTGTAAAGGGATAATCTTTCCAAGCTACTGCATTTTTTAACGGCGCAAAGCCTTGTTTATTTAACTTTGCATTACGTAATAATTTATCGCCGATGTAATGGCCCAAATAATAAGCTGGTACCTTACGACCTCTTAGCGTGACAGCATCAGATGGGCGGCAAAGGTTCGGGCTCCAAATGAATTGAACAAACTGTGATTGAGCATCTACGCTTGTCGCAAATTGAGCTGCTTGCTCAGCTGTAAAAGTTGGGTTGATTTCAGCATCCAAAGGAATACGTAATTTTGTAGCTGCACGTTGAGCCGCAACATAAATTGGTAAATCATGAGGATTTGGTAAAGTCAGATATGCTGGTGTGCTTAATTGGCTTGTCAGAATTTTATATAGTTCATCTGGATTAAATGACGGTAACGATTCGTCTTCCAATGCCAACGTTTTTGATGCACGACCTAAGCTATTTGATTCGTTATAAGCATTAGATTTGAGAATTGCTTGTAACGCATCAATACCTAACGATAAATCAAATCGCTCGAAATATTCTTTCGCATCAGCTACAGCGACAATAGAAGCGGAATTTTCAATGTCTCCATCTACTAATCCCTGAACAGTAACAATTTGGTCACCAGTTACCGCATCACGTATTTCTAAACGCATAGAAATATCTGCAGGTCCACGTGGGCTTGAAACTTTCGCAAAAAAGGCCACATTGATTTCTGCACTTGCAAGATAACTGTATGTATCAAATTCTAATTTGAGTGATGGACTGTCCCCTGCTACAAGGGATAGCTCACCTGTACTTGATAGAGCAAGTATATTCATTACATTACACGCCCAAGGCTATTTGTTTTAAGTATTTTGAGCCGTTGGCTTTTTTGATTTTCTGGCTAGTTCCAATGAAAAAAAACCACTCGAAAGTGGTTTTTCTTTTCCTAAATTTTATAATCCGCTAGCAGGCACTGTAGGCTCTTCTGCCTCAGTAGGTACAATCTGAAGTACATTACCTTTCAAGCCATTAATTTGATCTAAGTTATCTAGCAATTGTTTATGAGCTTCGTCACCGATCAAAGTGAATGTAACCTTTTGACCAGCTTGTACTAAAACTTGTGTAAATGGTTCGGTAATGTCACTTAAACCTTTATTTTGAAGTGTAATACTTCGTTCTGTTGGTTGATCACCTACAGCATCCATAATTGGGTTCGTGCCATCAATAATGAAAATAGTCATCTTGTTACTCAACAATTAGATTCTTACCAAGACCCTTCAACTGACGTAAGTTTTCAAGAACTTGATGCTTAAATGTTTGGTTATGGCACTTAATTTTTTGTGTTTGACCTGCCCCAATAGAAATACGTGATAACGGTTCTAAAACAGTTGAAAAACCGTTATTAGTCACATTAATAACTAGAGGATCTATATTACTAATGGTAGAACCAGAAAGATTTTCCACAATTTGATGTTCGGCTTTAGGATTATCAGTTTCTTTAGTTTTATTTGCTACATACCCTAACTCATCAACATTCCAAAAAATTTTGGAATCAAGATCTTTTAAAGGTGTGACAGAGTCATTTGATGATTCAGTTGAGTTTCCATTATCTTTAGTACTGGAATCTTCATTATCTGAATCGCCATTTTTCAAATCAGTAGGTTTATTACCTTCATCTTGAGATGCGCCGTTTTCAGGACCTTGGCTATTTAACAAATCACCTTGATCTGAAGAATTGTTCTCATCAGATTGAGGGTTCTGTGTTTCTGTAGTTTTATTTGTTTTACTACGTGTATTTTTTGATTTAGTAATAGCTTGTTCGTCAGTTGAAGCTAAAGTTTCGTCAGTGTTTTGTGTTGCTGCAGCCATGAGATTATCCTTTCAATAAATAGGGTAAAAAGGCGCATCGAAATGCGCCCTTATTTGTTTTACTTACGAATTTTTGAGGGATGGCATATTGATACAGTGGATGACATAACTTTGATCAGCATAACGTTCTAACGGGTTCATTTCGGCTGCTTGAGCACCGATTAAAGTAAGTACTGATTCACGCGCATCTGGACGAGTTTCAATAACTGAAAGAGGCGTTTGAATAAAGCCAACGAACGGCGCACGAATTGGCTCATTACCACGACCAACTAAAAGCATATCAAACGCTGTATCTGCTTCAGCTACAAGCTCTTGTGCTGACGGTGCGTGGTAAACGTTAGTACCATCTGCAAGAGTACCAATACGGACAATTTGACCATAACCAGCAGTGTATCCGGTTTTAACTGGCATCTTGTCGCTTGACAGTTGATTAAAGAATACTGAGCCAGTATCGCCAACATATAAGTCAAATGCTACGGTAGAGCCACCTGTACGTTGGTTAATATCCAATTTGGCCGCTGCAATAAATTTATTTACTTCCGCAAACAAGTCACCTGAAGTATTAAATGCAGCTGCTAATTTACCAGTCACACCACGAGAAGCATCAAAATTAACTTCACGACCTGAGTATTCAGCTAAATCTTTTGCTTCACCTAATAAACGTACAGTTTGTTCTAAGAAGATTTTTCCTTGAACAATAGCTAAAGCCTGCCCCAGGAAGCCAAGCTTAAGTTCGTTAGTTAACTGAGATTGTAATAGTGTTGAAGCTGTAACCCGTGCCATGATTGGTGACGCAACCAATGTTTCATATTCAGGTTCGAAATCAACACCAACTGGGGTTAATAGATAGTTATCATTACCATCCCGTGCATCAAAATCCGCAACCAGATGAACTTCAATTTTCGCACCAGCTGGTAATGCTTCATTCAAAGTCACGCTAATTTTGCTAGCTGAAATGTCAATTTCGCTACCAATTACACGATATTCAACGCCGTTTACTACTACGTCTTTCTCAGCAATAGCAGAAATCTTGCCTGAAAATTTTGATTTACTGCGGCTTCGAGTATGCGCAACTTCTTTACCATTGATCTTGATAGATACATTACCCGCAATAAATGGCAATAAACTCGCTTTGGCGTCAGGTGTTTTAGCCTTGAAGTCTTCATAACCTGTTCGTGCAGTTACAGTATAAGTTGTACCTGCACCACCATTAGACAATGCAAAACGGAATCGTCCTTCAACATAAGGCTTAGAAGCATTTGCACCATCTAAGTATTCTGATTTCTTCATTGCACCAAAATCACGGTTGGTGATAAAGCGAATAGATACAATCGGTACTTCATTTGAACCATTCGAGTTGGGAACCATTGCAACGATAGGTGTTGCATAAGCGATAACGTTGGCGATAGTAGCAACTGTAATTGCAGGAACGATGCTTACAGATTCATGATGTTGGTGATTTACATCATCAAAACCAGATTCATTAATACTGTCATAATAGCTAAGGGTCTCAGCAGGCAAAGCAGCTGCTTGTTTTGCGCCACTTAAACCAGCAGTTAACGCAGCGGCAATGATTGAAGGATGCGGTAATTCGCCCCCATGACGTGATTGATATTGTGATACCCCAAACATCACAGCTTTATCAATCTCTGGTGCATACTCCATGCCGATTGAATCAAAAATTTCTTTTAATACTTCTGGGTACTCTTCTGCCGCTGTTTGCGCACTGTCAAACCCATTTTCAAGCTCTTCAGGACTTTTGAAATAGTAATTTCGGCACTGAACAGTTGCTAGTTGTTGAGCATCATAATTTTTACGAATTTCTTTTGTTAACACAGTCATTTTAAACCAGCCTTTGGCTTTCTATGTAAGATGCATAAAGTCTGACATGGCGTATTTTTACTAAAGTTGGTCGGTTCCAAACATAAAAAAGTCCCCAAAATTGAGGACAAAGAAAATGTAGCTAAAGGACCATCTCAGCCCTTTATTTATATAGCTATCCGCTTACACCACTCGAAACATAAATCTCCACATTATCACCTGCTTTCACTTTATAACGGAGCTTATCCCAGCAATGCTGTCTAAACGGTTCAGTGTCGGGGGCAGCAGCTGTTAATGTAAGAATAGACACCCAGTGAGAATCGTTTTGCGGATCTGCATATGGAACATTGCTTCCAAAAAACTCTACTTCTGCCCCGTTCCCAATTACCTGGTAATTGAAAATTGCTGAAGTACATTGTTCAGCTATTTCAATGTCACCTGTCTTTTTACCTTTTTCATTGAATATTAAATAGCTCATTTAGTTTCTCCATCACCTATAGGTGAAATAAACAAATCATCTCTACGGTTTAAAACATACTTACTGCCAAAATCTGCCATGAGGCTAAAACCAGTAATATTCACAATCTCAAACCACAACATTAGATTTTCATAAATCATTAAACCTAATAGATCCCCTTCTTTAAGAATCAAGTCGGGAATGTTGATTATCCTTTCCAAAACATCTTCCAACTCATCATTAAATGGCTCTACTTGAGCAGTTAGCACCAAATCCGAGGGGTTATTCATTGAGAAGTTCTTTTGAATATAACCACCATTAAATTTATCGAAATGAACATAAGCAGCGCCCTTATATTCGTACTTATAGTTGGGTTCGTCTTGAATCGATAAAGTGTTCGCTTCAAAAGAAAGAGGATCTAAAGGTTTTGAATCTTCAGCCGGATTATTGAAAATTACTTCTTTTCGCCAAATTTGCGCTGGAATACTTGCTAGAGCATTCATCACAACACGTCTAGCTGCTAAACGGCGTCCATTTGCAACTTGATTTACTGATCTATTTAGCATTTCGACTTAAACCCTTCATAAAGACATTTAACATGTCATTGTCGATTGCGCCTGATTTATGTAAGGCTTGAATTCTTTCAATTTGACTCGCTCTAACAGTTTCCACTTCAAAACGTTTGAGGGTTTTTAATTCGCGTTCTAAGAGCTTTTTGGCAACTTTATCAGCTCTACGCATCATTTCTTTTTCTGCTTTTTGGATATTGGCTTTGATTGGCTTAACAGAACCATTCATCAAATCCTTTACTTGCTCGTTAATTGAATTCTGTATTTGCTTATCTGTTTGTTTATACCGTGCACCTACTTGTTTTTTACGGTCTTTCTCTACTTCCTTTTTAAGGTAGGCAATCCCAGATGGTGAACTAATCCACTTAACAACGCGCAATACATGCTTACATGCCACACCTGATAAATGCGGGTTACGTATCTTCGGAAAGCCGCCCTCATCACGTCCTAAATTGTAACCGCCAATAGTTGCCATATAGCGGTACCAGAACGTATGACGTTCGCAATCACACTGAAATTTGATTTTGCCTTTAGCCAAGCGGTTTTTAACCGTGGTTAATGCCTGCTTGTCGATATCAAATACGACAGATTTAAAGTTTGAAAACTCAATCTCAACGTGATGATTTAAAACTTTACTATTTGGGCCGGCATTAGTAAGAAAGTGCACTAATCCAGCTTTTCTGCTGACTGGTACCGCCAAATATATTTGCTCATTTGCACGGTCAATATCGTCTTGTCGGCTTAAATTAATGATGTTTTGAGGGGTAATACCCTTACTATACTGATCTTTTAATAACTGAATGTTTTCCTGAAATGCCAAGATATCATCACGGGTAATACGCCGTGGCACTTCCCCATTTCGCTGACCTAACGTAGTAAAAAGAACTCGTTCGACATCATATTTTTCCCCTTGGGCAATATCTTGTGGTCGCAAGAACATAGGCTTAGGGATCTTTCGTCCCCAATCATCATATTCAATTTCTTTTTCTGCAAATGCCCGCTGTTCTCGATCTGCTCGTTGGCGACTTTGTTGATCTCTACGAACTCCACCATTTTGCAAAGATTGGTTTAATTGCATCTGAGCACGGCGTAAGTCATCTGGCTTAAATGCTGACATATTAATTATCCTGCAAGTATTCTTTTTGAAGTCTTAAAAGATCAACTAGGCGTGGAAATGCTACTTTTTGTAGAGGTAACTTTTCCCAAACACCATTTGCCCCACAAGCCACAAGTACTGCATCAATATGATTTCTTGAACCATATAATTTCAAACTCAACAATGATGGATCTTGCGATTCATCCTCTTTAATCTCCCATACAATCAAGTTCTGAATATTATTCTGTTGAAGATATCGGTGAATTAAATCTCTGATGGCATTTCGATAGTCATTTCTCATACTGTTTCACCTATTTAAGCTTTAACAGTACTTACACGAGCAAAGCCACCAATACCGGCTTTACCGCTGTTGCCATTACTTTCAGTAGTGTGACCAGCTTCGCCAACAACTAAAGTCATGTACTGAGTTTTTTCGGTTGAATTCGCATATCGACAAATGAGTAATCCACCACTTGCACCACCCCCACCAAGTGCCCAGCCATCATCTCCTACACCATTAGCACCATCACCACCAGCACCCCAATTTGATACTGGACTTACTGATGCGCCGCCTTTGTGGTTAGTTTGGTTTGCAGCTGTACCAGCGTTACCAATCTTTCGTGAAATTTCGGTAATGCTTGAAGTCACAGTGATTACACCTGCTAAACCACCTGCACCATTTGAGAAAGCACTACCATTCGACCACTGACCACTGGTACCGCCCTTACCGCCGCCAACAACCGCCAAATCAAGTTCATTTAAACGTAAGCGTGTATCTGTACCACTGGTCCCATGTGCCAATGCTCCTAACTCCCAGACACTGCCACCACCAGCACCACCAGCACCAACCAAAATGAATTCTTTTTGTTCTTTTGGTTGAATTGGAATGATATAAACACCTGGTACTGTGTAATCGCCGTTTCCATCGTTTAATGTTTCTGCAGCTACCTGAACAACTGACCAATTCACAGTACCAGAATACCCTATCCGGTTTTGACCTGAGCGGTCCCAAACTTCATATGAAAAACCCTTTTCAGCACGGGTAAGCTGCCATGCTTCATGTGAGCTTTCTGGTGTTAAATAGATTGCATACTTTGAATCACGTAAATCAGTAACTTTGCCACCTAATTCAATTGTTGCTGAGCTACCAATATTTACACCTGCGCCAATCAATTTTGGATATTGAGCATCTAAGGTTTTCTTGAAATCGATTAACTGCTGTAACATGTTTTTGGAACTAAGATCTAGATCATCAATCTGATGTTGTAAATCATCATCTTTGGCTTTTACATCTTTTTCAAATGCATATTGGGGGTGCGGATCCTCATGCTGATTATGTTCAGTCATGAGTTTACGAATTAACGCACCGTATTGTGGGTGTGGGTCTTCATCTGCACTATGCTGATTCATCAACATCACAGCAATTGGTGTGTTTGGATCAATCTTGATAGTTACGTTTTTTAAATTAACGTCAGTTAGAACAAATCCAAATGTAACAATGGCTACTACGTTTGCATGTAAAGACATGATGGATTGAGCTTCTGTAGTTGAGGCCACCGCAAGTAAAGTACCATCTGATAGGTAAATACCCATCTCAAACACTTCCATTGTTAAAGTTGGCTCAATACTCATCACAAAACGCAAAGTACCAGTCTCTGTATCTACACCACCACCATTAAGAGAAAATCTGGCTAATTCATTTTTAAGCGAAGTTAGGTTTTTCGCTTCAACTGATGCATCAAATTTGCCGGTACCAACAGCAAGATGAGTAAGCTCCCCACCAAAGCTAGCAACATCGCCTACTTTATTTAAAGCATTACGACCTGCGTCAGTTAAAAAGAAATTAATAGCCATAACCCACCCATATGATTTATTGATCTATGGTAGTTACGGCAAAAAGGATCTGTGGGGGGCAGTTCCACAAAACTAATCATTTTCTTTTTCGGCTGCTTCTCTTAAAGCACTGAATCTTGACTTACGTTCAGCTTGTTCACGGCCTTCTGGTGTATCGTCAGTGACATTTACAGTTTCGTAAGCTTCAGTGTAGTGAACGTTTTCTAAGAATAAGAAGGCAAAAGCATCACCCAAATCGGGCGACTTAATTCCCATCCGTTTCATTTCATCTTTACTCAAGATTTTGTAACGTGCAAAGTCATCAAAACGGTATGGAACGTGAATTAATTGGTCTTTAATTTTCACGTTGTGTTTCTTCGTTTTCATTTTAAAACGACCACTAGCGATTGCTCGAGCTAAGCCCACATAAGCTAACGAACGTTTATTCGTAAACTCTTTTCTATTGTCATTACTAAAACATTGTGAGCCCCAATAAACAGGAACGTAGAAAATACCTTGCTTTTTAAGATACTGACCTAAACCTTTACCTGCCCCGTTGTCATCTACTACCAAGTTAGCATTTGGATACTGTAAAAGTAGCTCATTAATCTTTGCGAATAGTTCTAAGATATCATCTCTGTTTTTGCACAAAGGTATATCTACAACCTCTACACGGCGTGCACGTTCTCCCCATTGGGATTCACCCCAAACTTTAGAAACAACAATTACAGAATCGTCTCGGCCAACACCACCACCAACGTCTACCGTAATGACATAACCAAATTGATGATCCTCAAAAATCCTCGCGCCAACATACATTTCTTCTGTTTGACGTTTAGTAATTAAGAACTCATCAGATAAGTCTGGGAATTCACCTAGAACACGGATCTTGTACTGAGCATCTTCCCGGCTTCCATACTTTTGCCGTTGTTCTTCTAAAGATTGCTTACTAACAAGTGGTGACTCTTCCCCGTTAAATGTTAGAGCAATCCAAACACCACCAGCTCGATGACTTAACTTGTGATGAGTCTCATAGAACATACCCGCATTACGGGTAGGTTGCGACGTCATTACAGCACGGTTGTCTTCGTGAGTTAGTGCACCAAACGCTACATCAAGTACAGCATCATCTACACCGCTGGCCTCATCGACCCAGACCATATAGTTGTCGCCGTGGTTACCAGCTAAGTTCGTGGGTTGATGTTTAGGTGCTGTCTTAGCAAAGACATACCATTTTTCTTTGTAGCCTTTGATGTAAACGAGTTCAGACTGGTACCCAACATAATCAGCAAGCCAAGCCAAAGGGCCTTGCTTTAATCGTGCTAGATTGATACTAATTTCTTTCCAGACTTGTTTCTTTAACTGCCCAATTTGCGGAGCAGTAAACATCATGATTGATTCATCAAAAAACAAGAGATGCCATAAGGCAACAATACCAGCACTGGCCGTTTTACCAGTGTTGTGTAGTACTAAGTCATCTTCACCTAAGAAAAATGGATCTGGATCGAGTACAAAACCGTAATATTTGCCTTCACCAAGCTCGGCAACCGATGTGATTTTTAAAGGCTTATGTTCACCATCTATAAGCCTATAAGATGCAAATTGTTCTCTATTTTCTGGCTTTAAGTTCAGGTATTGAGAAACAAGTAATTCAATCTTGTCGCCCTTGGACCAGCCGTTACCATCGTATAAGGCTATTAAGCAAAGGATGTGGGATTTATTGAAGGTATGAGCTTTAGCATTCTCATATTCAAACCGGTACATTTCTTGATAACCGGTTACTGTTTTAATTACCTCTAGTTCTGTTTTACCATCTGCAGCAAGGATCTTGTGATTTAAATTAATCCGCTCAACTGGGATAAATTCCCCATTGGCTAATTTGATTAATGTCCCTTTACCAAAACAACCGTGACCTGAAGCTACGGATGTACGACTACCATCAAATGCAATAGATTCAAAAAGTAATTCTTGTTGCCATGTGGGTTCGACACCTAATGCTTCTACGGCGAAAGCATAGATGTCGTATCGATAACGCTCACAAAGTTCCCACCATTCGGGAATTTCTTTTAATGGTGCCAAAGCCATACCGTAAAAACACCATTAACTAAAAGATTGAAAAAGGAAGCATTGTTGGATCTACAGCATCTTCTTCAAACTGATTCCCTTCAGTAATCGAAAAGCCATTAGCAATTTTTGTACTAGCCCAAACTGCTAACAGGATTGCAATGTGGCCGTTGTTTAAGCTGCTGCTATCAAATTCCTGCTGAAGGCCGTTTTTATCGACCTTACGGATTTCAAGTACGTTCTTAGGGTTGTACTGGTTTAGCTTAGGCTCTATTTCAATTAACTTTGCTCTGTAACGAGCTTGGTAAATTGAAATCACTTCTTCTAAATGCTCTTTAGCATTGAAACTTAATTGCCAGTTCTGTACTTGGTCAGGTGAGTCAGTAACAACAACCGTTTGATCTCTTAAATCACTTGGTACAGGTAAATTTGAATAAACGGCTGTTTTTTGAATAACAAGCTCACCAGTATCTGCAAATGCGGCTCCAATGAGACGAATTGGTTGATCAGAAAACCCAGCAACACGGCTGTCTATACGAATAATTCCAGACATTACTTGTATCCCTATCGCCGTTTGCGTTCTAACTTGGTTTGGCATTCAATGCAGAATTTCACGCCACCTAAAGCACGGCGGCGCTCTGGTATTTCTTCACCACATTCAACACATTCTTTTTCAGATTCGCCGTCAAAACGGCATCGATTTGCAATTTCTTGCTGCAATAAATAATCAGCACTTTCTTGTGCCTTATCGATTAAGTCAGTCATCTATACGCTCAACTGTTATTTCACCTGTTTCTCTATCACCCTTCACACGCTGGTGATCGAGTGATGTGTACTGATCAGCTTGCACTACAACTTTGTCGTTGATTGCTGGCTGTTCCGTTGCTGAGCCGTCAGGTTCATAGCCATTACCTGTGTTTTGGTCGAAAGGACCACCGAAACCGATGACGTTAGGTGTATAACCCACAAGCTGAATATCTACAGTTGAGATAGAAAGATTGATTGCTTCGCTTGGGACTGGTGATGGAAAAAGTTCATTTTCAAAAACAGTGAATGTTGAATTAACTACATGATCATTCCATTGCTGAAATGGCACATTAAAACGACGGTTATCATTGCTAGACATGTACGCGCAAAATTGCCCAATGACTGAACGTAGATCGTTGGGATTGGTGGCAAAGAATGCGATTTGAGCACGTATAGTTGTTGGCACCAGACTTACTTTTCCCCGCCTCTCCTCAATTACCGTTTCAACAAAATCTGGTACTGGAAGTAATTGATTAACATCAGGGGGTTGATCTGTTAACGCTGTTGCAGTGAGCATTACGGGTAAAAGCACTTTCGATACATCATCATGCTTTTGGCTTTTTCTGTATTCAGATAGCATTGCTTCTGAATCGTCCATCATCCGTGAGGGACATGCTTTTATAGCATTGCCAATAGCTCTCAATTTCCAGTCAGCTGTTAATTGTGTCTCAGGCATATACCAAGCACGAAAATTGACAAGCTGCTTATACCAAGCGTTTTGAATGCTTTTAAGCGAATCATTGGGGTAATTCATTATTACCCCCATACACTAAAGATACTGCCAAAAGACTTTTTCGGCTTTTTAGCTTTCTCTTTTATGCTTGGCTGATCCATGGACTGCAAAATTTGTTCAGCTTGTTGTTGAACCGAATCAAAGCTCATCACAGGATTTATCATTCCCGTATAGAGTTCTTTTTTGCGTTCTTCTCTAAGTTGTTGTACGCGTTTTTGCTTATCAACTACTTCTGATAATTCACCAACTAAACCCTGAGCATTACCCAATTCATTTAAAAGGTGAATCTGACTATTGATATTGTCGTACGTTTGCAAGATTTGATCTTCAAGCAATTGAGCAATAACAATTTCAGATTGTGATAACTGTGAAATATCAGTTGCACTATCAAAGCAAGAAATTACACCCTCTGGTTCTTCAGGAACAAATAAACCATCAAATAACTGACCGTCACCTACATTACTTGCATAGTTAGGTTGTGATACATAGTCAAAACCAAAAAAGCCAGTAGGAATAAGACGGCCACCTATTCTCTTATAGTTAACTGCTGTGCTGAACCCACCTGCTTGTGCGGCATATTGTCTTAACGCAAGTTCACCTGGTTCATTGTCAAAAAATTCTTCTTGATGCTCTACAGTCCCATCTTGTGAAGCACGTAATTGAATAGTTTTAAGCGCAGGGGCTAGATATACCAATTTACCTTTAATCGGAACAGTTTCAGGCGGTACCATACCGTAACGCTGACGAATTTGATGACCGTAAAAACCTTGTAAAGAGTTAGTTGCAACCATTTCTTGTACATGATTACTGTTAATCAAGTTGATCATTACATCAACATCGACATTACTTCGATCAACACCAGTATATTTACGGCATCGATCATGTAAGTTGTAAGATAGAACTTTCGTCTTTCTATTTTTGCTAGCCATAAAAAAGCCCCAATGCTGTGATTGAGGCTATTGTTTCAGTTGTTCTATAGTTGAAATTTAATCAGTTCCAAATCAAATCTTTTTATCAAACTCAATCAATTCCAATAGTTTGTCATGTTGTTTATCTTCAATAGTTGCATCAAAGATGTATCCACTTTTAAGTGAGATAAAAACATCATAAAAGCTCTCATAAACCATGCTGCCTCTATGATCACTTTTGGAGACTTGCATACAATCCATTTCAGATAAATCAATTAATTGAGAACAACCACGCTTTCGACAAAAGATATTTAATCGCATACTTCATCCATTTACTTAGCAAGAGTGTCTTCAACACCACGAGCACGGCGCTCAGCTGTACGCTTATTAAATTCTTCTAGCGCACTTTCCATGTAAATAATGGCTTGTTTGTTGAACTCACTTGGGAACTTTTCATCCAAGGTTTTAGTACGGTGAATAAGCACTTTTAGCAATGCTTCACTAGTCACCCCATTCACACCGTGTTCATGAATTGGGCCATCTTGAAAATGAAGACTGATTTCAAAATCTTTTGCATTTTGAGTTTCAGGATTTGCTGAAATCTTATAGTAATGGCCTTGAGCATAAGTTGTAATGCCCTCTACCACTTCCCCATTTACAACTTTATCAATTTCTTGTGGTTCTAATTCTTGGTTTGCATATCCTAAGAAATGATCAATTAATAAGTTTTCTCCTTGACCATTGATTGGTTCTGCGATTCCTACTAAAACATTTTCTTGAGCTTGTTGCATATAAAAAAGTCCTGATCTAATGAACAGGACTATGAAATCATTTTGTATTTGAGCGCTAACTCAACAGTTCCAATCGAATTAAAGGAAGTTATAGACGGCATAAGGCTTAGCTGCTATTGCAGCTGCAAAGCTTGTTGCACCTAAATCTCTATCAAATGCCATTGAGTGAACTTTAACGACAATATTGGCTGGTACTAAACGCCGTAATATCGGTGACAGCTCTACAACTTCATTTGCATCAACAGTTTTATCTAAAACAATTCTAATCCGACTTGTTAGGAAATAATTAGGCTTTTCAAAATCAGACAAATAGGCTGGATATTCTTTTAGCTTTTCCAAGCTGTGCCATAGCCTGATAATCTGGAAATGATCTTTCCCCCACAACATTCGTAAAACGAACTCTAAAAACGCTAATCCTCTTTTATTACCCATGCTGCTCCAATTGGCATAGATAATTCGCATTAACGTGTCAGAGGTGTTATTTCGCCGTAATACAACAAGTCCGTTTTGTTTAGAGAACCGTTCTACAACTGTTTTACTACCGATATGAGGACAACCATAATCCAATAAATCTTGTATGGACTGCTCAAAGTTTTGTGCAAATACTTGTTTAAATGCTTTAGCAAGTGCGGTTTGCAAACCCGTACTTACATAGTGTTCATCAAGAGGCTGGGTAAAGCTTATAGGGTCCATGTAGCCCCCGAAATATCAGCGGTGCGTTCCAATTCAACAGTGATACTGTCTTTGGTCACATATACCCACTCATTAGGCTTATTCAACTCATTTGAAAGCATAATGGTAAAGTCACTCATCCGATCTTGGAATGCCACAATATTGTCATTAATCAGCTTCCCCATTTCTTGAGTATTAAAGCCATTAACCAGCCAACGACTTGAGCTCAATGATTCACGTCCATATCGCTCTACTAGTAACTCTTTGATCTGTGTTTTAACCATATCCGTATTATGAACAGAAGCCAAAGAACCTTTAATTTTTACTTCAATTGGCTTTTCTACAACTTCATGTACATTCACTTTGCCTTCATACAAGTTATCGCAATAACCAATATACCGACAGATATCTTGTTCTAATGTTGCTTGTTCAGCTGGGTTCTTAGCAACCACCACAAGGTTTAAATGATTAATGTCACGGTATGTGATAGCAAAGTGTTGCTCTTGCAGCGTTTCATTCCAGACAGAGATAAACTGAGCCCGTTTCATGAACTTTTTACGTACCGCATAGTCAAAGTTGCCGAGAAATACCGCATCATCATCGTAAAGTGATGGATAGCTTGATAATAAGCGTAATTCCGATACAGCTAACGGATCTACCCCCTCTCTTATCAGTCCACCAGCTTTAAAACGCACTGATACCCGCTGTTCATCATTAGTAAGTACATCAAGTAAAGCAGCATCCTTTAAACGATTAGCATCAACTTCACCGTAAGTCTCAAGGATACCGATTGTGACCGTTTCATTGGCTTGTAGTGTACGACCAGCTCTTTCAGAATCGCCAAACTCAATAAACAATCTTCTTAGATTATCTGTAGTAACTGTTACAGCATATTCACCTGGTTCAACATTCATCCAGCGCGGCTTAATTACAAAGTTATTATTGCCCTGCTTAATCGAAATGTTTGCAAGTGAAAGGTCCTCTAAAAGATCTATTCGATATTTATGGAACCCTTCTGTAACTGGTACAACATACTTAATTTCACGGTATTCACTTTGTTCTGCTATTACTTCCGCCGTTTCACCAGCTTTAACTGTAATTGATTGAAGAAGCCGCCAAACTCTACCGCCACTATGATCTTCAATCATTCGCCCTTGGCTTAAGCTCACTGCATTTGTTGAGCGGTTGATAATTTCTATTAAGTGCTGACACGGTGTACCTATAGGCAAAATGCCTTTATTTGTAGCATCCGCAATAATTGAGCGGTCACGTGTTTTGGTAAATGGTTCAATTGAAGCAATATCGATTTCTGGACCAAATGCAGTCAAAAAACTAGCCATAGAACGCAGCTGGTGAACGACAAGTGGATCTTGAGCTTTATAGCGTTCCTGAATCTCATAATCATCTATCGCTGCTTGGAGCTGGGCTTCAAAATCAGCTTGCGTTAATGTCATATGTCTCACCTGTTACTGATTTACCCAATCGGTCTGCTACTTGGTTAAGATCTATATTCACATTCATGATGCTTAAATGAATATGAACCGTCTCAAATCCTTCGGTTTGTGAATACAGGGCTAATTGGTCAGAGTTAAGCTCAGATAATATTGGTAGATCCTTTTTCATCTTAATAAGAAAACTATCTGCCACCCTCGAGTCTAAAGGTGCCATTAGCAAATCATAAAGAGGTGCACCAAAGTCAGAACCATACTTCCCATTGACCGGATGATTAAGCCAGTACTCAACCATGTCTAAAATTGTTTTAGATGTGATCATTAAGAAGTTGCTCTATTACTGAAAATCATCAAAAGCTTTACTAGTATTGCAGTGCCAATCTGATAAGTTGAAAAAATGGTGAAATAGATTATGAATATCCATAATGAAACGCTTAATGCATCAAAATATGAAGCAACGTTATAGATTCGCCAATCAACAAGAATAATAGTGATCAATACACATGCCATACTTATGAAATACATATATCTGATTTCTTTAAATAAGAGGCTTATAGGCACATGACGGAATTGTTTAATATACGCAGCTTTATTCTTGCTATTCCATCCTGTAACAACGGAAAGATAAGCTAAAAATGCAATAATTAAGACAATATCAATACCGATTTGAATTTGCATAAAAAACACCCTTAATAAGAACTGTATTAAGGGTATTGCTTTTGTATATATGTAAGCGTGAATGGTTCCATATTTGAAAATAAGAAATGCATGGATTATTATATATACAAAGCCCGCTCCACTTATGACACGAGAACGTATAGGGTCATAAGTGTAGGTTAGAAGATGTCGCAACCCATCTCTAACTACCGGGCTTTTTTTAATGCACTTCAAAAGCTGTAAGCAGCCATGCATTACTACCTTCTCGCTTAATCAATGACGCTTCATGCGAATTAAATACAATATTTATTCTTGTAGATAATCCACGTTCTGTACGCCGTTGTGTACTACCTTGAGCGATTGTTTGCACAATAGTATCCACAAGCATATGCACAACTTCATCATATGTCATGCCATCACTTTCCATACGGCGCTTGATAATATGCTTAATGCCCTGTTTATCACTGCCATACTCAAAATCCACCCAGCCTAAATCATTACGATACATAGCTCTATGCACTGTGGTTTTTTCCATAATGGCTTTGTTCATTGCAGCTTTACCACGTGTGATATTTGCTGTAACTGATTTGATTGGACTCGCACTATCAAATTCAGGCTTTCCCAGATCGGATTGACCAGCCTCCGAACTTATACCAAGTTGCTGCTTTGCTTGTTCAATTTGTTCTTTCAGCTGGTCACGGTGTGCTGATTGTTTAGCTAAATCTTCATCAAGCTTTTGCTCTTGTTCTTCGACCTCTTTAATTTTCTGATCTACAGAAGTACGGCGCGGCGGTAAGCTTACTTTTTCCCGCTTATTTTGTTCTTGGATTTTAGATTGTGCTTCACGGATAAGTTTAGCGACACAACTCACGGCGTTTTCAAATGTTGGTTTATAGTCATCACTAAAATCACCAGATAACACAATAACTTTGTCATTAAGCTCTGCCTTCACAACATCTGCTAAAGCACGAACATAAAGTGTGAGCGTAGCGCCACCTGAAAAGAAAAATGCAACTGGTAAAACGCTAACACCAGCAACACGCTTAATTTTGCGAAATTCTGGTGTAACGATGGTTTGGCCTGTTGCTTTTTCTAATGCCGATTGAATCTTTTTAATGTATGGAGTAGTAGCTGTAACAGCTGCAAGATTAAGACTGCCCATAAAAAATAACCTCATTTATATAAGGTTATTTTCAAGTGTCGGAAAAGATTGAAATGAGAAGAGTTCCAGTCAAAAAATTTTTAATGTGATGAATAATATAGATTTCACATTTCTATAATCAGTTTTATTCAGAATTGACATGCTTGTAAACTAATGAGGCTTTTACAACAAGTTAATCTCGGAATATATAATGAATAAATTCAACTTCAAAAAATTTGGTGGATCCATATTTGTTGGTATTGTCACATTTTTAATATGTACTATTCTTAGTGATCAAATTTTCCCTTGGTTTACGGCTCAAGGAGTTAAATACTCTAGTACCTTTAACACTCTAGTCTTTATCTCTGTTTCCACCCATGATCTAGTTGCCTTGCAACAATCTACTCACTTGTTAGTGGCAATATTTTCCTTATCTTTTTTTATTCTACTGTTTGCTGGAACTTACTTAGTTATGCTCTACTTTAGGAAAGAATATGAGGATTCAAAATCTAGACTGTATGAACTTCAAGGCAAGGTCTTAAATGCAGAAAAAGAAAAAGTGAAAGAAGAAATTACTTCAGAACAGCTTCTTCAAAAAATCAATACCTCGATAAATGACGCTGAAAAAAGTGACAAATTTTTTAATAAGTTTTTTATAGCAGCAAAGTATCTTCTACCAATTTTTATTATCTTTTGTATTTATAACGCTACGTATGCAACAGTAACATCCAAGTACGTATATGAATCAATTTCTTACTTTGATTATCTCTTAAAGGTTAATGCTGCTAGTTTAGATGAACAAACTGAGCGATCTTACATGACTAGATTTACTCAAATACGAAGCAGTCAAGATTATAAGAAAATTATTTTAGAGCTTGAAAAATTAGCCTTATCCTGTGGACGTTCATTCGTTCCTAACCCTACTGTGAGATCACAAGAAGATGTACATAAAGACCATCCTAGCTCTAAATCTATAAATGCACTTGATAATGAAGAGTAGCCATGCAACACACTAAAGTTTTTTAAACACTTTCCAAAAAATAAGCCAGCTAACTCGCTGGCTTTCTTATACATGGAATTCAAATTTAGAAAATTTATAGTGATATTAAAAATAACTCATCACTATTAGTTTATTAAATTGTGAAGCACAAAATTTACTGTCATCTACTTTATATGAATCACGCAACCATTGAGGTACATTTTTAAAGTTATTAAAATCAAAAGTAGAGGGAATTTTATTCCAAAACTTTTCAATCGCTGAAGCCAATTCTATCAAGTCTCTATCTGAGATGATTAAATCTTCATGATCATAATAATCTGGAATACTAGAAGTAGGACTATTTGGATCAAAATCACGAATATACTTAGGATATTCTTTTTTCAAATCATTGAATGAATTACCATTTCCATGCTTATAAACATTCACTATCAATCGAATTGCTTCTAGATCTTGATAAAAATCTTCTTGTTTGATATCCCACCCAAGCCCTTTAAAAAAAGAAAATATTCGGGAATTACCAGGTTTCCAAAGTTCTAGTTTAAATGATTCTCTACATTTCCAAAATCTTGATTCTCTTGTTAGCCAGACTCTTAAATCCTTTTCCCATTTATGATAAAGCCCTGAAAGAATGGATAATCTTGTGTGATCTTGTAGCTCATATAAATTTAAACCATATTCAAGCCCAATGTCGTTTGCTTTCTCGTATATATCAGCTGGATCATCATAATCAGGATCAAAAGGATATTCGTTATTCTCAAGCCAATCGTTTGCGAACTTGTCAGCTTCCTCTTCAATATTTTCAAACTGAGACATAAGCTTAGAAACACCCTGCTCAAGGTAAAACTTATGGTTTTTAATTAAATAATTTCTCTCGACTCCCCACATTTCTAAAATTCTCATATGTTGCTTGTTCACCCAAAACTTATCAATTCTTATTAATAATAATACTTTATGATTATAAATGTTAAAAAAGCCAGCTTAATAACTGGCTTTTTTATTTGGGGAGTCCAATTTAGACATCTTAATATTTTGATAAGCCCTTATCGATTAACAGTTTCGAAAGGAAAGCGTTTTAAGACTTTACCAAGTTCAAGCACCTCATCTTTATGAAGAAAATCCCATAAATCATTAAAATTTTCTCTAAGTTGCACAACATTTACTGGAGTGTGGTGTAATGAATGTTGCTGTACAGAAACTGCGCCGTTTTCTTGAATTGAGACCCAAAAGTTTTTAGGACCAGTTGAAGATTGGTACTTTAGCTTCTCGCTTACCTGCTGTGCAATTTCATAAGCCAACGGGTTCTCAAGAGCTGGATAACGTGCAGCTAGATTCTCTACAAACTTCTCTAACCGTTGTAACGTATCTGTTTCAGTCGGAGCTAATTCTTGAAGTGGTATCGTTTCAAGGTACTGCTTCGCATCCTCATAATGAATTGAAAGCAATTGGCTATATTTAGTTATGCCGAAATGTCTGTTATGACGTATCCACATTGAAATTCTTAAACTTCGATCCCTTCCTGCACGGCGGTCAACTATTTCGAGTAATCTTTGTTGTTGCTCTGGGGAAATGGTTAGTCGCTTGTTTATTGCATGGCCTTGTATCCAGTAGTTCCACAAAACATCATCACATTCTTGTTGATACATGATTACTGTGTCACGAATCTCAGGTTTAACTTTACCTGGCATTATTGAATAGAACCAAGCGGGAAGTTTACGCAACAATAAACAAATCATTGTTTGTAACCCACCATTGGAAGGTATTGTGATTTCCACAATACCTTTTTCAAATCTTTGTTTTAATTTAATAAATTGGGATGCCCAATCCATCCCCATACCATCAACAATAGGTTTCATCGGGGTATAAGGTTGTCCTTCATGTTCAACAATGAAGAGTTCGGTGCCATGAAATGACACAATTTGCGGTATATATGATAGATTAGACATATCAATATCCTTTCCAAACGGTTGTTGATAAAAGCCCCGATTTTGATCCGCCAAGATTGTTCGGGGCTTTTTTGTCACTAAAAATAGTAACATTGACACAAATATAGTGTATAACTAAAATTAGTGTCAATGATTATTTTAGGATCAGTCATGAGCCGTGAGAAACAAGAAGAATGGAAGCGTACGCAAATTCGTATACCAGAAAATCTTTACGATGAAGTTATAAGATACGCAGATAAAAATGATCTATCTTTTAATTCAGCGATGCTTGAATTAATGGAAAAAGGTTTGCAGTTAAAAACTGATTTAGGAGAAATTGTAGAAGAATTTTCTCAGCAAATTATTCAACAAAAACACGTACGTGAAGAATTAGCCAAAAAATATTTACCACATACTCGAATTGAAAATGCTGCTTATAGTGAAAATGAAGGTTTTATTGCGATTAGATATAAAGAAAGTAATACAACTCAGAACTGTAGCAATCTTCTTGATTATTTAAATATGCCTGAATGTATCCAAGTAGTTCTATTTGCAACTTCAGACAAACCTAATAATGGATATAGCCGAAATGATGGACCAGAGACAAATTTGCCTTTAATGGGAGCACTTGCTCTAGTAGAACTCCATAATCAAAAAGCATATGTAATTTTTGATGGATTATTTTTAACAGCTCAGCGCTACCCTAGATATAAAGAAGTTAAAGCAATATTAGATTGCTCTATAAGCTCTAATAAAGCTTATTTCATCAATGAACCAGTACCATTTACATCAAGTTGGAATCCAGTGAATGCTGTTTCACAATTAATTCACTACCCTAAACAAAAATTAACTTTAGAAACTCGAAGTCAATACTACCGTTTACTAAGCCACTATTCTGAAAAAGAATTTGAGGACATATATAATTCATGAAGACAATTAAAAGGGATTGATTACCTCAATCCCTTTGAAAAATTACAAGCAACCAGGTTCGTTACCGGATCTGCACTCTTGCATATCTTGTAATTCTTTAATTCGCGTTTCTGTCTTTTCAACTAAACATGCATTATGTACAAATGGGTATAAAGAGCCCTTTAGAACAGGTGAAGATTGAAATTGGCAATCTTTTTCTTTGTATTGAATCCAAGCTCTTTGAGCTTCTTTCAATTGAAGTTTCTCTGTTGGGCTAAGCTCCTTCATATAATTTGCATAAACGGTATTAATTTTCTGATTGGCAGAATTCAAAACATTTGATGAGCAATTATTTAAAGCCGATTGATTTGGCAAATTTGAGCATTTATCTATTCCAGCAAAAGCAACTGAACAAGTAATAGTACTCATAATTAAAAAAGTAATTCTCATGAATTTATACATCTAATTTCCCCATACCTATCCCACCAGTTAAAGCATGTGCTAGGTACCTATCGTTAACGTTCTGCGAAATATTACCACTACTACCATTAACAACAACGACTTCTTGAGGATTAGGCGTATTAAGTGGCTGCTTAAATGGTTGAACAGTAGTATTAAATTGTGTCTTAGGTTTTGAATTAACATTTGGTGAATTTTGAGAAGTTGGAAGAATTGCTGGTTTAGTAGCTAAAACCTGTTTAATTGATTTTCTAGATTCATCTAACCTATTTGAGAAAGATATTTGTTGTTTGTTATCAACTCCAACCTTGTTAATTTCTTCAGATGGCTTATGTAAATTATTAGATTTAGAAATTGAATTCTTAATAATATCTGCTTCAGCATTCCGACGCTTAGAGTTGATTCCATTATTATGATGCTGAAGATTTCTAACAGAATTAGATATTTCTTCAACATTACCTGTTTTTACAGCCTTAACAACACTTTTTGGTAATGCACCATAGTTGTATGCAACAGAAGTTAAAGCAGCTTGAGTGTCCATAGGTAAGTTATCCCAAACCTTTTCTCCAACCTTATTCCTTGCTTCAGCTGCAAATATTCGTGTACGGCGGGCTAAATCCCTTTCAGCATCTGATTTTTTGACCTTGGTATTTGCAGTTACCTTTCTAATGTTACCCTGTTCATCTGTCACTGTATCACTACCATATCCCACACGGTGAGCATTCACATCCCAATAGGCAGTATCATTGTATCCTTCGAATTTACGTAACAAACTACTAGCTCTTTCTACAGTATTTTTACCTATCATTTCCAAAGCTTTAGTATTAGTTGCTCCATAAGCAGCTACATTTTTATTTGCACCAAAGCCTGGCTTATAAACGCCTTGACCGATTCCCCAAGTTGGAACGCCGTCATGGAATGGATTAAATCGATTAAATTTATCCTTAATGAAATCTAAGGTATCACCTGCAGTATCTTTAACGCCGTCTACAACTTTTGAAGCAGTGCCTTTCGCCTGATCAAAAGCATTAGATGCATAGCTTACAAATCCCTTCCAAGCAGTATTAATGATATCTGGTACATTTGCAGCAATTAATGAATCCGTCCATTCTTTAAAATACGGCGCAACTGCGGTACCAAGTTTATTACCAATCCAAGATCCAGCCATACCACCAATCAAGGTACCAGCTGGGCCAAATATGGATCCTACCGTACCACCAATCACGCCCCCAGCAAGACTTCCGACCGTACCGCCCTTTTCTTGAGTACTTTGTTCATTCCAATCTAACAATGATGCACCAGCAGCCAATGCACCAATTACAGGCAAACCACGGCCAAACTTGAGAAGTTTACCCAAGCCCTTTCCTAATTTCCCTACACCTTTCTTTCCTTTACCTAGGGCACCGCCTAACAGCCCACTACCAGCTGATAGGGCTGTAGTAAGTAATTTCCCTATAGAGCCAAGCAAACCGCCTCTAGAAGCTAAATTATCAGCTATACGCTGCAATAGTTTTATTTGGTTGCGGTTATGATTTTCTTGTTCTCGCGGTAAAGGTTCATTCCGTTTTCTACTTCGCATAAAACCTGTTAATGGTCGCATGGCTAAACCAGCAGCACGGCGTACAGGTGAAAGTAAGTGACCAACTTCATTTATTGCATCAACTGTAGGATCAACACCTTGTGGTGAGTTCGGCATCACACCTTTTACCGCCGTGGTAATAGTTTGTGCAACTTTGCTAATAGCGGATTGGTTTTTAACATCATCTTGATTAGAAACAAAACGCCCTTTCTCATCACGTTCTGGTGTTGATGAGCTTACGATCTTACCCAAATCTTCATGACTATTAATTTCTATAGCTGGCTTTTGTACCTTAGGTTGGTTGATTCGTTCTTTATTTGCTGAATTAAGGTCACTAACTGATTGCTCTAATACATCAGCAAAGTCTTTCACAAACTTGTCGGCTACAACAAAAGACTGCGTGATAGGATTTGCTTTTTCTTTTAATAAATCTTCAAAGTCTAAAGCTGGTCTATTATTGACAGCATTAAGCATCTTTTGAAATTCAGTCAGTTTTGGCTGAGGCTTAGCAAACTGGGCTTTTTGCTCTTCAAAGCTTTGAGTAAGTATTTCGATAATCTTTTCAATATTTGAATCAATCGTACTTACTTTTTTTTCAACTCGTTTCATACCGATGATAAAGCCAAGATCATCGTAGGATAAAACTGGTTTATTGTGATTTAAATCTGTCATAACGAAAAATGCCCCATATTGATATAAGGCATTTTGAATTATAGATATATTGTGAAAATTTAAGTGTTCCAATTAATGATCAAATTAAAACTTAATATTTACAATATAATTTTCAGGATGCAAAACATCTAATTCTACGTCATATCCTAAATCAAGAAGAATTTGTTGAAGTTCAATAACAAGAGCAACTGATGCTCTTGATTTTAATACAGGAAAATGAAGGATCTTTTCCCCTTTTGAAGCTATAGTAGAAATTACAGAACCTACTTCATCCTTAAGTTCTTCAATAGTATATTGTTTTGCTACTTGTGAAATTCTAGCAGCTTCTGAAGCTGACATAATGCTCATATTTAACTACTCTTAAAAAATAAAAAATTAAACACATTTCTAATATAAAATGCATTTTGCATTATAGTTAGTATTTTAATAATTATTTCTATAGATCTTATTATAATTTAAATATTATTCATCAGTTTAATCATCAGGCTCTACTTCACCAGCTTCGACAAGCGCTAGCTTACGCATAAACGCCTCTTCTTTTTTCTTTTTCATATTTGCTTTAGCTATTGCCATTCTTTCTTCAGCACCCGAAATAACAGAACTACGCCGTGCTTGAACTTCTGACTGGTCTTTAAGATCATCTACATCTAAGCCCCAGAACATTGCTTCTGTCTTGGCAATGTTAGAAATGCTGATACTTTGCTTAACGTTTAAATCTACAACCTGACATATAAGTCCCATCTTGAATTTAACTAGCGCTAATTGTTCTTCTGTTGGGTTATTTAGATTCAGTACTTCATCTCTAATATGAATAACACTGTCGATTGTATCAGTAATTAACTCACCTAATTTGTGAGCTCTTATACGGTTATTTTTTACAACTAATGCGGACTTTAAATAGTTCTCATTGACTGAAGAACTACCGCCGTTGGATTGACCGTTATTTTTGGAGTTTTGACTATTAAATTCAGCTATATTTGACGTTTTTTTGACTGAATTTTGACTATTACTTTTTTCTTTATTTTCAGATTCTTGTGACACATCTTGACCATTGTTTTTATTGGTCAATTTTTTAATCTCTTTATTGAGTTCTCGGGCAGTCTTCTTGACTAGAGATTTAGCTTTCTTTTTCCATTTTTCAGCAAGTGCTTTACGGCGTACTACTGATGGTGAAGGCATCTCACAACCGAGCTCTTCACCAACATGATCAACTAAACCTTGCCATGTAATCTTAGGTGAAGATTCATAGACTTCTTTTAGTCGGTTCCAAATTTCTTCCGAATATTCAATCTTGCGTGCCATTTGTGTCTATCCATTACTCTGTAAATAGACCTATTTGTTTTACTTCCGCTATAGCTTGTTGCTGTAAAGAAGCCTTACTAAAACGCTTTTTATTTTGAATAAGGTCAATCAATGCCTTTTCTTGTAAATCGTTTTCGTCACGTTGGAAAACATCATCAATAGCCATTTCTAGGTTACGGATTTGTTTAGCTCTATTTTGTTCACATTCACGAACAATGAGCATTAAAGCTTGTAATTCAGGTAATACTTTGTCTTGAATAGACTGGTCTTGAGATAAGCAAGCCTGAATAAGCTCTTTTGAAGCAGTTAGTAACTGTACAGTTAAAGCTTTTGGAAATGACGTTATGTGTTGTGCAGCGGCCATGCTTAATTGAAAAGCCATAGCTTGAGTATATTCACTCATCATATCGCCTAGACTATTAAACAAAATACCTGCTACAGAAGCAGTTTTATCTAGTTCAGGCTCAACAGTAAATCCAAGTACCCAATCAGAAGACACACCATATTTTTGGCATAGCACAGATAATAATTCTGCATCTGGCATTAATTTCCCATTTTCGATTTCACTCATTCGATTCTTATGTGGTGTACCGAATATCTCTAATGCTACGTCTTCTTGACGTAATTGAACCATGTCACGCGCCATTGCAAGTTTTCTACCGATAAGTACTCGACGTTGCAAATCGCTCTTTTTCGCCATTTAAATGCTTCTCCCAGCTAACCAATCAAAATCTACAGTTTTAGATAACCAATCAGTTTCATCTGTAAAAACACAAGAAAGCCAGACACAACCATCTTCACATGGTTCTGCCAGCTTAATTTGTTCACTTATGAAAATATTGTCATCTTTGAATAACAAGCCATCACCTTTGACACTATCAATAATAAGTTTGGGATAGTTATCAATATCAAATCGCGGATATGTCTTAGCGCTGTAAGATCGAGTTTTAAGTGGGGGTTGAACAATTAATCGTATTTCACAAAGTTGATCGATAGCTTTTAACTTAAGTGCTCTAAACATAGGTCCATATTGTTTTTGAACCTTGTCTTTATACTTTTTAGCACCTACTGAAAGACTATTTCTTTGCTTTCCATTCTGATCAATTGTAGCCCGCCAAATCTCGTTAGCGCTTAATCCATAAGGCAATTTGATTGTGATGTATTGCTTACCAGAAATGATAACACCGCCTGTGCTTCCCCTATATACACTATTTTCACCTTCATTTTCTTTTTCTACATGGCATGGGAAAAACACGTGTTTAGATGAGCTAGATTTTTGCTTTTTAACTTTGTCATTACCTGATGAAACACTGAAATCTTTAAAGAGTTCCTGTCTTTTATTATTTGAGAAAAACTCACTCCACTGACGGCGACTTTTATTATTGGGCATTATTTCGCCCCAACTGCATCAGCAAATAAAATTTCATAATTAAAGCCCTGCAATCTTAGAAGAACTTTAATTATGATTTTAAGATTAAAAACTAATTTTGACTGGTTCCATTAATTATTTAGTAGAAAAGAAGTAGATGCGCTAAAGAAGTGGATATGACATTGATATACAACCTGAGTGTTGTAACCTCTCAAAGCTTCTATATTATTTTTACTAACTAGCAATTCAATTCTAGGTTTATGATCGCTAATTTCATCAATCGTCATGTTTCGACTATCAATTGCAGGAGCTAGATCTGGACAGAACAACTTAATATTTTCCAAAGTATTTTCAAATAACATAAAACTTAGAAAAGAATTTTTATTGAGATTAAAAGCAAAGCAAAAAAATTCTTTCGGCAATGCTGGGCCATAATCTACAAAGCTACGATCAGATAACAAGCAAATTTCCTGATCATAAGAATGTACACCAACATAGATTCTCTTTTTATTAATATCTAACCATGCATCAATAATTAATTCACCTAAATATCCTTTTGGCATTTTTACGGAAAAAAAAATAAATATTATCTTCAACCATTGAATGTATTTATCTTCAGTTATGTTTAACTGAGATAATACATCTGGGCTAACATGTATATTTTCCTTTTTTATTTTTTGAAATTCTCTTAATGCATGAGTATCTGTAGGACTAACCGTTGATAATTCACCAAAAGTGTTAAGGCACTTTTCAATACAGAACGGGTTTCTTATAAAATTCATCATCTTACAAAAAACCAAGTCTTTAATTTCTTCAATTGTTATTGCCTCATTTTTAGCAATTTTATCTAGAATATTATTTGTAAATTCTTCAATTTTATCTTCATATTTTCCAAAAAAAGCTTCAAAATTATTTCTAGTTCTATCGGAAAAAACATCGAAAGTATATAAGTCATTAAAGCTTAAGTTTTTTTCAATTTTAACTCCTAAAGGGTTTACTAAATTAAAAGTCAATTCTTCCCTATCATCAATTTTAAACTTATAAATCCTTCTTCTCTCCCTTGGCAAAGTTGGATCAATACAATTTAACTTTTGCTCAACTTGAGAAATAAAATGTTGATTTCTAGTTTCATTATTAAACATATGATTACCCCAAAAATTTTAATTCTAAGTGAACAATGTTAGCAGAAAAAAAGTCCGCACCTTGGGGAAAGTACGGACTATAAAACCAATAAAGGCCTTTAACGATAAACAGTTCACATAATATAAAATATATATCGAATTTAATCAATATACATTTTAATGTTTTGTTCTTATTATTTTTGAAACGATTTGTGAGGCTTCATGAAAATCTATATCAAAACAAATCCAAAACCTAAATCGCTTATCTCCAAGAATATAACTTTGAATGAAATACTCTGACTTTTTCTCTGGATCAATTTCAGCAGCTTTAAATGAATAAACATCTTTCTCAACTACCTGACCATTAAGATCGCCACCAATACATATTTTCATAAAATAAGCCAAGAGAGTTAAATGCCGATGGTTCACTTTACCCCTTTTCTATCACTTCTGGGGATTGTTTTATTAATTTTGCACCAGCAAAAAGAGATTCCCTTATTTGTCGGTGTGTAAGTATCTCTACATAAGGAATGTAAACTTCATTACTACCTATATCTAGAAATCCATTCTTTGTTGTATTTGAAAGTTTCAAATTACCAAAATATATTTCTACCAGATACCCTTCAAATGTCATTGTAGACATAAAGCCATTTAGGAAAGCTTCTTTATAAGGTGCAATAATTAATTGCTTTAATGAGATTTCATTAAATTTGTTTGTTGAATCTCTAAACAATCTAATTCTAACCTTAATTAGATCTGGAACTATTTTTAACTTACCATTAATAATCTCTTTTAGAACATTTTCGAGTACGGGTTCATTTATACAGTCAGCAAAAGCATGATGTTCTGAATGCATTGCTCTCCAGTAAATTGAAAGAATAAAAACTGCAATTTTTTCTGCATTTATATTTTTATATTTTATTCCCTCTGGACCTTTTATTACTTCAACATCATTTCTTTTTTCCCTAAGGCATGAAACAGAATAATTTTCATATTTTTCATTAAAAAATCGCTCACATGTACTACATAGCAATCGCGTAAACCAAGTGTCATTTGTAGTGTCAACTTGCTCTTTTTGGAGCTGAAATTGATAAGCAACATTCTTTTCAGAATCTCGTAGTATGTGACTAAAAAAAGTTTTCCCTATTACATGTGAGCGCTGTAACTCTTTTTTTTCACCACAAAGTTTACAAATTTCTAAAGTCATTTAATTCACTGTTTTAAAAAAAGCCCATCTATTATTGATGAGCTTAATCTGTTATTCATTTAAAAACTATATGTTACATACTATCTTTGATTATGCCAGATCCTTTCACCAGTAGTTTCAGATTGACCAAATCCACATAATAAACATGCAACATCGTACCCATGTATACATAACTCATGAATCAGTTTTACATCTGTTGATGGACAACCAAAATAACCACCTTTATCTAGTCTACCTATTAGAAAATTATTATCTTCATCTACCCTATCAATCTGACCTTCACCGAAAATATGAGTTCCATCAGTTTCCATACTATTAGAAGATTTGAAATCAACATAAACTCGATCACCGATTTTATATTTCATTGGCAAAACTCCACTTTCATTCCGTCAAACTCTTGATCAATTACCGACATTCCACGTGTAATAGCTGCTTGAGAAGGCAATTTTTTAAAATCAATTTCATTAACCTCATGACAGCTTTTACACATAAACTTGTTTTTCTTTTCAAGCTTTGACTGAATTACTCTTACCTCAGCTAACATTCTGTTATTACGCTCTGTAACTTGGTTAAGTTGTCTTAGATATTTAGCTAGCCAATGAACAGGGTTTAATTTTGTTTTGCAGTCAATGCAAAGTACTTCGCTCTTTTCTTCCGAAATTTGGATATGTTTATGATCACATTTAATTAATTCACGTTTTCGAGTGAACTTAATAACTTGCTGCTCTTCATCAATTTGTATTAACTGTTTTTCTTGAAAACGATTCATGCCGCAGCTCCTTTTTCATGACTTGATCGTTTTTGATATTTACCCCTTGATAAATTCGGACGATAGGCATTGTCATAACAACCTTTACAAGCTGAATCTGGTCGAAGTACGACGGATCCATCTTTAAGCTTAGCTTTAACCATGAACCAAAATTCAGAATCAATGGGCCAATATTCTTGACAATGTTTGCAAAGCTTCTCTTTCCCTAGTTCTGTGAAGATATATCTAGGTTTTGCAGATTGTGCTTGTAGTTCTTTAGGAGCAATAGCCTCCGAACTTTTGAAGGTACTTGTCTCCCTAGAGTTGCTTTGCAACATCGCAAAAATACTGCGTTGTTGGCGCTGGCGTTGTCTTAGTCTTTTCATCATGCTGCATCCCCAAGACCAAGCGATTTACCGTTCCCTATAATTTGATCAGCAATCCAAAGCTGGCGTAATTTTTCCTCAGCTACACCACTGTTTACCCATGCAGCAACACTCAAAAATTCTTTATACGCTGACACACTTTTGAATTTTGAGGAGGTACTTATTTCTACCTCTATCAAATCGATCCCAAAACCATCAGGTATATTTTTATTTTGGTCTAATGCCATTAATATCTCAGCATTTAATCCTTTCCAGCCTTTTCTACGTAATCCACCACCTATATCTACGTAACAGTCTGCTTTTCCTTCTGAAAACTCAAAATAATTCATTTTCGGTGCGGTAAATGGCTGGTTTATTATTAGTTGCCCTTCATATTGATCAGTTCTATCGGCCATAGTGATAGTTAGTTCAACATTCCATTTCTCACACTCTTCTACATGTTCAAGAACTTGGACAATTGCTAAATCTTGGTAACCGTAAGCTGCAATACTGAAGTGATATGGTATTGTTAAGCGATTAGGGAAACGCTCAAGTAACGCAGCCTCTTCAACTTTCTTTGCTTCGATATAGTCCCGTACATCTTTTGAAACGAACCGCATGCTGAACTCATATTCTTGAGCGGCTTCTCTACGCATTTCAGCCTTTCTCTGATTAGCTTGAACTTGTGCTGGTGTTAGCTTATTTGGATTGTATTTTTTTGACCGTTTTCTACTGGTTGAATTAGATTTCATTTTCACACTCCCCCATTAGCTTTTAATTTTTCAGCAACTAACTGGTCTGCAATCTTTTTCACGTATTTCCATGTAAAAAACTGATCGATTTCTGACTTCCCTTGATATACCCGCTCAAGTTGATAAGCCGTAACTGCATAACCAATCTCAAATGCCAATAATTGCCAATTTTCTTTAAATACCTTAGCGAACCTATCTAAACCTTGTTTTTGTGCCTGTATACGCTTTTGGCGTTCATCCGGACCACGTTTGACATCTAATTTAGGCTTAGTTTTTACAAAACCAGTTGAAATGGCCCAAGTAACACAAATTTCACAACGGCAACCCATTCGTTTATACGTTGATGCTGTACCATGAGTAACTGCAATAATTTCAACTTCATCAGAGGTAATTTTTTTAATTTTATTACCTGGTTTTTTTAACCATTTTTTAACTGCTTTTTCTAAAGCTTTACGCTCTTTTGATTTAGCTGCAACGTTTGAGTAAGCAACTAATGCGTATTCCGATTTTTTCATATCAACAAATGCGTTCACTGTGCTTTACCTCCACCTATACGAGCATCATCCCAATCACATTCCACAATATCTAAGCCATCATGCTGAAATCTTGACCATAGTCGATCCCCAAGATCTTCGCGGACCTCAGAAAGACTTAGGTTTGAAATCACTACTGTTGGCTTCAACTCGTCATAACGAGTGAGTAGAACCTTATGAACACTCTCAAGCAGTTGAGGACGTTTTTCAGCACGGTCATGTAAACCGTATTCGTCAATAATTAATAAATCTTTTTTCACATAGCGTTTTAGCGCTTCATCTTCACTATCACCGCTACGGCGATAAGCACCAGCGATATCTTCAGCTAGGTCTGCAGACGTGATGTAAATAGCTTCCCAGTTTTTAATGATGATATTTTTCAGAATTGATGAACCAAGATGGGTTTTACCCGTACCAGTGCGACCAACAAGAAGTAAATTTCTAAAAACTCGTGCATTGAAATCCATAGTGAATTTTTCACAAGTTTTACGAGCTTTGTCTTGTCCTTTGTGACTGACCGCATAGTTACTAAAGCCGCTATTTACATGTCTTTTAGGAATACCAGCTCGAGCCATTTTTAAAGTCAAAATACGTTTGTTCTTCTCACTTTCATATTTTTCATTTGACTGCTGCATGGTTTCCTCAACACATGACTGGCAAACGATTCGACCGTGAACATTGATCATGTGTTGATTGTGTATCGTACAAATCTGATTTGTTTGAGTAATTTTATAATCCAATTTCTGAGGCATTGCGTTCATATCAATCCACCCTTCACTTCTGTGTGAGTTACTGGTTCATATTGTTTTGGTGCTCCCCATTGTTCATTTACGTTGCGTGGTAATGATTGATGGTTTTGCTCATGACCAGTAGTCATTTCGGGATTTTCGTTTTGGTACCAAGAAGCTTTGAATGCTCCCCATGGATTTTGTCTTTTCAAACAATATTCAACCGCTTCCTGAAGGGTGATTCCTGCTTTTAGGGCTTCATTCAAAAGTGCGTCAAAAGCGTTTTCGGTATTCTGAGCTTTCTTCGCTTTACGAACTTGCAAGAACTCAGCAGCGTCTTTCTCAGGTACACCATTTTTTTTCAAAGCACTCTTGAAACTAAATTTTGCTTGAGTCGATGAATCAACTACGCAAACGGCGGAGTTGTTATTACCTTCTGGATTCTGATTAAAGGATTCAGGATTCAGTGAATCAGGATTCTGATTAAAGGATTCAGGATTCAGGGCGTTTTGGTCTGAGATAGAAACAGTGTTAGAACCGTTATCTAACTGTTCTTGTGCGTTCCCATTAGTGTTTGATTGATTCGATTCGTTATCTTGATAACTGTTTTCAACAGCAGAACCAGTATTTTGAGGGGCAAATGGACCTGTTTTATCGTAAAAATGCTTCAAATCATTCTTATTTAACTGAATTGGCTTTCCTACAATCGTTTTGTTTTTGGGATTACGATAGTACACAGTATAGATACCATTACGGTTTGGTAGTTCACTATCTTTCTCTAGGCCGTGTGGGTTTTGATGCTTAACAAAGTTAACGATTTGGATAACATCAATACCATCCGCGTTGTATAACTCGATAAAACCGAACTTCGAAATGTTCTCTAACTGTTCTGCAACGTTTATATCGTCTGCAGGAAATAAAGACATTTTGATTTTCTTAGGTCGATTTTCTAAACGACCTTCACGGTCTGCTAGTATCCATAGCCCGATAAATAACAAACGAGCTTCAAAAGGTAATTCAATAATGTCTTCATTCATAAAGAATGAGGGCTTAATATTTCTAGATCTTGCCATTTCTTAAGCTGCCTCATTTTTGTTTGTATTTGAAAAGGGGTTATTCGCTCGAGCAATTGCAGCCATAGGCAAAGGTGAAACGCTATTGCCACACATATGTACTTGGTCTTTTTTTGACAACGGTTTGCCGCAATAAATCGGATCGATGATGTAAGAATCTGGAAAACCTTGCGCTTTATAAAGCTCTCTTGGCTTAAGCATTCGCAAACGTATATCAACAATTACCCAAGGCTCTCCTTTGATCCATACAGTGACTAATGCAAGTCGATCTTTGGTCGTTAAGGTATCCATAGGTGCAGTGATGTCTCTTGCATCACCATTGCCGTAATAATTAATCAAGAAGGCCGCCACTCGTAAAGCACCCTCGAAATCGTCTTTGCTTAGTTTTGCAGTTACTAAACCATGATGGCCGCCTTTAACTTGTGCACAAATCGTTGATAGTGGTTGATCTATAGACCAATTACGCTGTTGAGATGAATTGGCAAATTCAGTTAGAAACGGGGCTAAAATTGGACACACAAGTTGACTATGCCCACCATAGCTTGCAGTTGTGGTTGCAAGAGGCTCAGTAATGTTATGACCTATGCTTGTATTAAAATCACGGCAAATAAATGGAGTTGAAGAATTGACGAAATATGGATTTTCAGCATCAATCACAAATCGCTTCAAACCTTTCGCTAAACGTTTAAGTGTAGCTGGAACAAGTGGTCCTTTCGGACGATTAAAAATGGAATTACCTAAATCAGACCAATCAATAGAATATGCCGTAGGAATCCACTTACTCTGTTTAGCCTTAGGTTGTTTTGCAAAATACTGTTCAGGCCAAACAATTGGATTGCCATCACAACGGGCGATTAAAAATAATCGTGAACGAATTGTTCCCGCTCCAAAATCAGCAGCAACAATATTTGCACGCCATTCAACAATGTACCCAAGACCCTTTAATGTCTTAATAAATCGTTTCCAAGTTTGACCAATACGTTTTGGATCTGGGATCAAGAACTGTAAATTTCTTGGTACAACTTCACCAGGCTCTGCAATACGATTTACCAGCTTTCCATTTACTTCAATTTTTTCAAGGGTTACAACACGGCCTGTTGCTTTGTCACGTTTTGCAATTAATGGTCCCCAATTAAGCATCTGGCGAACATTTTCCATGCTAATAACATCCGGTTTTACTTTCCCTGCAAATCTTGGGATAACCCATGCAAGATCTCTAATTTCTTTTTTCCGCGGTTGACCACCAGCTGCTTGTGAATGGTGGGTACAATCCGGGCTCGCGTGAAACCAACCAACTTGATAACCGTCACAAATCTCAACGGGGTCAACTGCGAAAACATCCTGAACATAGTGGATCGTATGAGGATGATTTACTTCATGCATTGCAACAGCTTTAGGATTATGGTTTACAGCTACATAGACCGGACGGTTAAGCCCCATTTCTAGACCTGTACTGGCTCCGCCTCCACCAGCAAAAAAATCAACAATAATTTTCTCGGAAAAATTCAAACCATATTGGGTTTTAAATAACCGTGAAGTTTCAAAAAATACCTTATTGTTCATGCATTAGTCCCCCACTTGCCCACAATGATCACAGTGATCAAAGTCATAGGGGTTGTATTGCCAAACGATTTTTCCACAACTTGGACAGTTAAATCGTGTTTGAGGATTTTTGACTTTTCTCTTGGCTCTTTTAAGGTGCTCAGGCATTTTTAAGCCCGCGCCCTGAGTCATGATTCGTGGGTTATATTGCTCAAAATCAAAAGTTCTACGTTTTGCTTTCTCAGCTAAAGAAAAAGGAATAGCAACATACTTTCCACCTAGTTGATTTACTTCGTCTTTGGAAAAATAAGATGCTTTTTCAAAATCAGTAGCTATGTCATAAGTACCTTTATTTAACCAATAGACATCATTTCCCGAATATTTTCCTTGAACGAAAACAGCATAACCAAAAACACCATCAATAATTTGAGTGCTATTAGGCAAAGTTTGATGATCAACTTTCCATACAGCTAATGCATCAACATGATCAGCAGAAATAGGACGTTCGAACTCTCTGGCTTGATTGAAATGACGTTGTGCTTCGTCAAATGTACAAACATATGCTTGATCAATATCAGTGTGATAGCCTGCAAATTGATGACGATGAAAACTTACATTAGGACCGACATTATCCCTAAAGCATGCGATGTAAAAACGATCTCTCATGCTTCACCTTCCTGAGCTGGCTTATACAAGCTCATCTGTTCAGCATAATTCCAAGCACGTTCACAGATGTTGTTAAAAGATGAGCGGCGTTCATCTAACCATTGTCTACGCCATTTGTTTTGTTCAGCTGGATGTTTAATTAAGTTATAAGCTTTGAAAAAAGCTGTCCGGTCAATGTATGAACCTAATAAAACGCTATTAAAGCTATCCACTAAATCTTGTTTTTCTGCATCTCGAACTTGGATAAGTGTTTCTTCAAAATTTGTTCCAAATTTAGAGACAAACCACTCTTCATGTCCTCCGAAAAGAAAGAACGGAACATCTAAATCATGCTGTATTCCCTTCGCTGAATATTGTCCATTTCCAAGTACACACGTAACTATCGCAGCAATTTTTAAATTTGTTGCTTCAAATGTACATTTATCACTAAGGTTTATTAATTCAAAAATCACTGATCTGTACCCACTTCAAAACGAGAATTTAAGAAAGCTTTATTCACCAGCCCCACGTAACGTGACCAGCCAAAGTTTTCTTGCCAAAACCACCAATTGTTCTGATCGTCCCGTTTCCACGGTGTACCTTCAGAATCTGTATGGTTAGTTCCTGACGGCCAAACCTTTTTAGATGTCATGAAATCTCCCTTTGTGCTGATAAAGCACGATTGAGAAATTTGTCTTCATCGGTTTGAAGTTCTGCGATTTGATGCGGGGCATCTTGTTTGATTAAACAAGTCGAGCACTGTTCTTCATTAAAATCAGTGCATTTGCCTGAGCAAGGATGATTTGCTAAATTACTCACGTTCATTTCTTCCAAGGTTTTGAACTGCCATGACCATTTCCTGTTGGCGCAGGAAATGGTTTTTTTATTTCCAGCTAAGAAGATCCAGCTGGACTGATTTGTCACATGCATTTGAATGCCGTGATTTTTCGGCCCGTAAAGGCACTAATTCAAAGGTATCTTCGGTATACCCGGTTTGTTTTGACCCAATAAAAACATTTCTGAGAAACTCGAATTCAGTTTCTGCTTCTGAGATTTTTCTTGTGCAAATGTTTTTAATTACGTCTAGAGAGCTTTTATTAGCCATCTCACTTTCTACTTCAGAAATCTTCTTCTTACACATAGAGCGGATGAGATTAGATATGGAGTTCTTGCCTTCAAGTTTGGCGATCCATTCCATCTTTGCTTTTTCTTCTAAAGATAATTTTGCTGAAGCATTTGCTAAAAGTTTTTCAGCCATACATACCTCATTACATAGATATAGAGAGAAAACCTTTAAGAAGTTTTGGATTGGACATTTTTCTTTTCACGATTTACGAAAGCATCTAATGCCACACCTTTTTCATATCCAATATTTTTTTGGGTGTTATTTAAAATCCGAGAAACTGAACTTTGTTCAATCCCGGTTTCCTCACTTACTTGTTGTTGGGTAAACCCACGAGTACTTGTTAAAAAAAGAATTTTTTCTTTAAGTGTCATAATTAGCTCTTACGTCTAGACCGATTTATGCAAATTATTATGCATATTTGCATTATCGTCAATGCATAAGTGAGTTATTTTACCCAAATTATGCGTTTGCGCATAAAATGGATTCGCGGAATTACTGGTGAAATCTATGAATTACCTGAAATCGAATCTTGAATACTTGCTTAATAAACATGAAACAAATCCAAATGATCTTGAGCAAAAGAATCCAGAGATTAAGCAATCGACTGTTTTCCGCATTTTGAACGGAATTACTAAAGATCCTAGACGCTCTACATTAGAACCTATTGCTAAATGGGCAGGCGTTACTGTTAATGAATTATTTGATAAAGACTTATCTTTATTAGAAAGAAATCAAAATCAACATAATCCAGGTCCTGATAACAATAAAATTTACGATACCGAAATTCATTTATATGAAGAAGGTGACCCCATCCCTGATGGTTATGTAGCTATTGATTTCTATAGTGAAATTAAAGTTAGTGCCGGAGGTGGATACTTGAATATAGAGCAGCAAAGCCCACATAAATTCTTATTTCCCGTAAATGAAATTAGAAGATATGACGTGAAACCAGATTGTGCAAAAGTCATCGTTGTTGATGGTGAAAGCATGGTGCCAGACCTTTATCCAGGACAACGAATATCTATTGATACTTCAGCAAAAAGAATTTTTGATGGTGAAATTTATGCCTTTTTAAGAGGCGATGAATTAAAAATCAAGATGTTATTTGAATGGAATGAACAAGGTAGAGGTGGCTTTAAAGCTGTATCTCGTAATACAGATAAAGTTAAATATCCTGATGAATATTACTCACCAACTCGTATTGAAGCTGAAAATGTACAAATCATTGGTCAATACTGGTGGAAATCAGAAGGTCGTAAGGTGAGACGATAAGTTATGAAGAATAATGAACAGAACACCGCTGATTTGATTGGTAGACAAGCATTACTCACAACATTTGTTGAAGAGGTTGTAAGGTCATCACCAGACATAGCTGCAACGATTCTAATGAAGATAAAAGAACTCTCTAATGAGCATCATCCTCTTGTAACTCAAGCATTTACAATGGATCATTTTGAAAACCATGATATGGCGGGTAACGTCATTAAGAATGCCTTACACGGTTTTGACATGGAATTAGCAAAAATGCTTAAGCTTACAGTTGAAAATTTAAAGATTTAGTCTATTAATTTAGTAAATTAACTTTTTAAATTAATACTCTAGCTTTCATTTTAATTTACCGCTCTTGTAGCGGTTTTTTTATGCCTATTGATAAACACTCAAAAAATAATGCACATTTGCATAATGCAGTATTGCATTAAGTTATGCACTTATGCATAATAATTTCACCAACACATCTAACGGTGAATAAATAGATGATTAATTTACGCCCTACAGATTGCGAAGAATTCATTAATGACATAGACGGCGGAGAATTTGCTGAACAACTAAGTCGTGCAGTCAGTAAAGTTGCTACTGCTGCAATGGAAACTCAAAAAGCAGGCGTAATTACAATTCAACTTAAGTTCACTAAAGGTGCTGGTCACAACAACATAACCGTTGAACATAAATTAGTTTCGAATGCCCCACTTCCTAAAGGCAAATGTGTGGAAGAGCATAGAGATAAAACGCCCATGTATCTAAATACGGGCGGAGATGTATCGCTATTTGCTAAACATACTGAGCAGCTTTTTGAAGTAAATGCTTAGAAATGAAAAAAGCCCAGAAAACTTTGGACGGCTATCGGGGCTTTTTCCTACCAATACTGTGCGTATTAAGGCGAATTATTATGAATCAGAAATATATAGGCAGTCAATCTGCCCCATCTACCCCTATTTGTTTTGTACCTGAACTTAGTGGGAATAAAACTAATAAACCAGCTACTTCTAAGCTTTATCAACATCCGTCAGCACAGGATCTAAAGTTTAAAAAAGATAGTAAATGGCCGTATTTTTTATGTTTTCTTATATTTAGTGCATTAGCAATTGCCTTTCTTTACGCATGTGATGCAGAAGCCCAAATGCGTGAGCAGAAGGCACAACATTGGCAAGAACAATTTAACTCAGGCGAACCAGTTGAAGTCCAAGTACGAGTAATTAAATTAGGTGGTGCCCAATGAGAACTAATTTTTTACGTGGCGCTAAAAGAACCCAAAATTTTACGAATAATCAATCAGGCCATAAATCAACATTCCGTGAATATATAGGTAAAGATGAAGAGCAAAATTTATATAAAGTACGTTTAGGCTACACCATCTATGCTGCACCACATACGTTAACCCGTGTTTATACTGTGGATGCAACTGGTGTATTAACTCCCGTTTCTCAACATACCCTTAATTCAAGAGAATGGATTCTCCGCAACTTGGAAGAAGAAATTTCGCGACAAAGAAAGCGCGAATTAGGTCAAATTCTCGGTAAAACGCATATTCCCTCTCCAGACCGCAAAGCTTACAAAATGCGTCGTGGTTTTCTTGGTACACGGTAGTTGGGGTCAATTTTATGAAAGCACTAATTGTTGATACTGAAACCAATACTTTAAACGGATACCCAATCGAAATTGCTTACACACCATTTAGCTTTGAAAGCGGCCAGATTCTGATTAACAAAGATCATGCCTTTAGCAGGTATTTCTCTTGCCCAGAACCAATTGATATTGAGGCAATGTCTGTACACAACATCATTGAAGCAGATATTGAAGGTCAACCCAGTTGTGAAACATTCCGATTCCCCGAAGGTGTTGAATTCATAGTCGGCCACAATATTGATTATGACATTAAAGCTCTAAATAAATGTGGACCAGCAATTAAGGCAAAGACTATTTGTACTTTAGCTTTAGCAAGGGATGTTTGGCCTGATTTACCAAGTCATAAATTGGCTGTTCTGTACTATTTCGTAATGACCAACCGAGAAGAAGCACGTAAGCATTTAAGACATGCACATTCAGCTCGAGCGGATGTTTATTTTACGGGGATTATCCTAATAGCTCTAATAGAACGACTAGGAATTAAGGATCTGAATTCTTTATACCTTATGTCTGAAGCAGTTCGTTTACCAAAAATTATGTCTTGGGGCAAACACAAAGGAACCCCTCTTAAAGATTTACCGCGCCCGTATATCTCATGGCTACTGAATAAAGAAGACCTTGACCTACATTTGCGTAAAGCGCTTCAAAATATTTAAAGGTTAGAAACTATGAAACCTACTCTATTTACGCCTGAAGCATGGGCGGAGTTTACCCAACAACTCAAAAATTCTTGGGAAAATGATAACGCTGGTACAGATTCACCTATTTTCGTTGTTCAATCAAAAAATATTGTTTGGGGTTTAGACCCAGCAAGCGATTCAGTTGAAATTACGAATATTGTCGATGTAGATCAAGAATCAAAATATAAGTCAGTTGAAGAGTTTTTTGATTCACTTAAAGCTGCAGAAAAACATGATTTAAATGGCTTGGCTATTGATGAAGAAGATGAGCTTTTCCTTGATGTCAAAGTATCAACACAAATTAATATTTTATCGGAATGGAACGAACGCAACGTCTATATTTGCCATGGTAAATATTTTTGGGAAGATATTAATTGCCATCTAACACGGTCAGCTGCTGAAGCATTTATTAATCGTAAATCACATGATTATGGTGAGTTACGTGTATTTGTAAAATCACTTTATTGGTGTGATGAGTTTAAAAATCTACTGAATGCAATTATTAATGGTGAAGTAGGTTTAACTAGTAGAGATGATGACAACATTCTAAATGTTTTGGGTCCAAGTGATTCTAAAGTAGGTTCTGAAACCGAATCTACATCTGTAGGTAAAACACCTAAGAAATCAAAAAAAGCAGAGACTAAAGTGGAAAACTGGACACGTTACCATAACGGTAAACCTGTACAGTCTAGCCCTTTATCTGAACTTATGGAAAAGCTAAAGAAAACCAAAACTGCTGATGATGCTAATAGTCTCATTGAGGAAATCAAAGACTGGGCTACTGAAGATCAGAGTTTATTTAAAACCGAACTAAATAAGCATTTAGTAATTATTGCTGGTCACTCTAAAGAAAATATTTCAATTGGGGAAAAGATCAGACAAGCAAAGGACCTGACTACATTAGATGCCCTTGAAATTGATATTTCTGAAGCTGATGAACGTATTCAAGAACGTCTAATGGAGCTGGTTCTAAAAAGAAGAAAAGAACTTGAGGTTGAAGGTAACTTTTTATTGGAGTCGCCTCAATGATTCAAATTTATAACAGCAAAACCAGAACTTTCACTGTGATCGGTAAACGAACCCAAGTTTTCTTAAATGTATCACTTAATGAAACTGAAGCTTTGCTCTTCAAAGCAAAACTTAAAGATTCTATTTGGAGATTCTAACATGATGAAATTCATCCCTGACTCTATGTCATACCCATTCACAGTTTGGATGTCAGAAAGTGGTTTCTATCCTTCTTATAAAAAAGGATACATCGTTATGAAGCGTGGCAAAGAAGTAGCAAAGATATCCCTAATAGAAACAAAAAAAGGTTTTGAAATGAATGAAGTTTGTCAAAAAAGATTTACTTCATTTTGCCGGGTTTGGATGAATAAGGATAAACGTTTTATTAACCAGCTTCGGATGCGTGGCATTTCTAATTCAATGAAATTCAGTTATCAAAAGGTGGCAGCATGACGTTGAATGAAAGAGAGTCTTTTTTAGGATTTCTTAGAACTAAAGGTGTAATTAAAGTTGGCTGGAATAGTTTAGGCGTTTTAACAAACCTAGTTCGTGAAGCTGGATGTACTCTTAGCTATAACGATATTGAATTAATGCAAGAAGTTTGGTTAGCAGCTAAAGAACCACAAAATAATTGGATTCTTGCAGCTGAACATTTACCTGAGACAGAACCAAATTCTGATGGAATTGCATGTGCCGTTATTGATGAATATGGAAATATTTCTCGAGCACGCTATATGCATGATGTCTATGAAGGTGGTGAGGCTAAATATTGGTCCGAATTTACTTTTTCGAAAAATGGTTTTGAAAATGAGCACTATGAAATAAATGAAAAAATTATTTTTTGGTTGCCCCTTCCTGATTCTTCTCTTACCGGAGCGAAGTTATGATTGATTTAGCGAATCAGCGAGCTGCGTTAATGGCAGAAGTTGCTGTCTTTAAAAAAGAATGTATGGAACTTTGGTTCGTTCCAGAACTTGCAGCATCTTATTCAAATAGGGACTTCTTTTCTTATTCCATTTTTGAAGATGATCAGGTCTTTTTTATGATCGAACAAGCCCGTCAATTGTGGGCCTTCTGGAATAAAGCAAAAGCCAATGCAGTACCTAAAGGTTCGATTTTAGTTACGGAATCTGAAATTGATACATTTTGGCAAGACGATGAAGAACCAGAAAATTGCGTTAATAAAGAAAGTGACTTCAATAATTTGGGTGATTGTTTAGACATTGAAGATATTACTTCAATTACAAAGCGTCGTGTTGCATATTTAACTGCAAGTAAAGTCTACGGCACATGGGTAACTAAATTAGAAGCCGGCCAATTGAAAAAAGATTATTTCTTTGTTGGTAGCCAAGAAGAATGTGAAGAAATTGTTGAAACTAATAAGTCTCTCTATCAATCTAGATCGGGAGCACATCAATGATTGACATGACTAAAGAAAGAGAGCTTTTCGAAGAAGCTTACTTAAGTGTTGGTGGTAAGCAGCGTGAGCTTGAACTTGAAGATGGTGAATATACAAATTCTAAGTCTCTACTAGGTTGGGAATTGTGGCAGATAAAAGCTAATGCTCAGGCGGTGCCTGAGGGTGTACTTGTTACCAAGGATCAAGCAAAAGATACAGCGCGCTTAGATTTCTTGCTTCAAGAGCCGAGATTAGTCACAACTGATATTAATTACGATGAAAACTATGACAAAACTGGTGAAGGGTTTTGTGTAAATGCTGTTTATTGGATTAGTGGATGGGAACGTTTAACTGAGACAGTTCATCAAACGAAACGTGAAGCAATTGATAAGGCAATGATAGTAGAAAGTGAATCTGGAGCTGAAGTATGAGTGGATTTGACTTTGAGCAGCTTTACTATTTAGCGATTCAGAATGCAACTAAAAAGCGTAAATCAGATACAAATTGGGTTCACGTTAGTAGATTGGGACCGGGTTCAACTAAGGCTCGTCAGATATGCGAATATTTTGGAGTTGATCCTGAAGGTACTGTTTTTAGAAAAGTGGAAAATAAGGAGGTCTAAATTTAATGGCAATTTATATCTCAACACCAGAGATTTTACAGAGGTACAAAATTTCTAAAGGTACTTTAAAAAATATGCGGGAAAGGGGTTCCGACCCCTTTCCTGAGCCAATTGTTAGAGGTCATGGAAGAGCTACTAATTTATATGGTGTTAAAGCAGTGGCCTCTTGGGAAAGTAGAAACGGATACTTAGAAGCACTTGAAATTGAGCCTTTAATATCAAATCTTTCGTAGTTATTTATAATGGCACAAAGCTTATCAAACCATTTTGCATAAGCTTGTGCCTGAGGTTCTAGATATTGATTTAAATCATAAGTTCCCCATACTTGTGGTAAAGCATGCCCCAGCATGATTTCACAAATGTGCGGAGGAGCAAATTCAGCAATGTGTGTACGCATTGTTCTTCTCAAATCATGTGTTGTCCAATGGTTCATTTCTACATCAAAGTATCGTTTGACGTTTTCATTAATATAAATAGGAATAGTTGTTTGAAATCCTTTTTGTGTAGGTTTATATTTTTGAGCCCTAATAATTGGGAAAGCCCACTCACAATCCGGTGGAGAAAGTTCAAAAGCTTGTTTAATTAAAACTTCTACCTGAGGAATCAAAGGTCTAACAATTGCTTTTCTAGATCTTGCACCTGTTTTATGCTGCTCAGGAGGAATTGTCCAAGTATGATTTTGAAAGTCAAAGTCACTCTTTTTAGCTATTCTCAACTCACCTACTCGACAACCAAAAATTAATAACATCAGTATCATTAATTTGTTTTTGGGTGATATTCCAGTTGATAAAAATGTTGCATGGATTACCCAGAAAATTTCTTGTTCTGTTAAATATCTCGTCCTAGGATTTTTACGAACATTTAAATCAATTGCTCTTATATGTAATAAAGTCTGCTCTTTTAATTTTCCATGAATACAACCCCACTTCATGATTAGCTTCAAATTACCTAATACCTTTATTGCAACAGTTTTTGCATAACTAACGATTGTAAATAGAAGCTGCGACCATTCTTGTAAAGTAACTTCATCACAAATACGTTTTCCTAATCTAGGAAATACATGTAATTCAAAAGCTCTTTTATCATCTTTACATGCTGCTTTATGTGCGGCTGCGGTCTCGAAGAATTCTAGACATATTTGCCGAACGGTTGGTTGTGCTAAATATGCTGTCTCTTTTTTTAATTTTAGCTGTAATGGATCTCGTCCTTTATCTAATTCCTTTTTATTTTCGAGAACTTCTGCTCTCGCCTCTTTCAAGGACATCATTGGGTATGTACCAATGTCCATGCGTTTTGAAGAGTTATTAAATCTATACCGCATTTGAAAAACAATTTTCCCTTTTGGGGAAATGCGAACTGATAAACCATCTCTGTCATTAACAACTTGAGTAGCTTCTCTCAACTTTCCATTATTTGATTTTAACCAGGTATCACTTAAAGCCATTTTCGCATCATAAAAAAACCAACTTACAAAATATCTTAAGCAACTTACCTTCCATGCCAGCTATAATATTTTGTACAAACCCTTGTACAAATTTTTGTTTGTTGCATGAATTACTTTGTTGAGCTTTGAATTTCTTTGAATGCCACAAAACACTCACAAATTATTATTTTTTAAAGGTTATATGACTAAATCATTTGAAAAATTATGCTTTGAATATCTTTGGAGATTTTTGACGCATGTCTAAGATTGTAATGTTTGACATGGATGGTACGCTATTAGATCTCGCTTTTGATGATTTCATCTGGAATGAATGTCTTCCTAAGCGACATGCAGAGATACATCAACTTCCACTCGACCAGAGCCAAAAAACACTATATCAGTTTTATCAATCACATAGACATACGCTTGTTTGGTATTCATCAGCTTATTGGACCAAAACTGTAGGCGTTGATGTACTCAAATTACAGCAAGAATTTCAGACAAAAATTCAAGCTCGGTCTGGTTGTATTGAGCTTCTACAGGAACTGAAAAAGCAAGGATATAGTTGTTGGTTAGTTACAAATGCCGATCGTGCAAGCTTACGGTTAAAGCTCGATAATGTTGCAATTGAACACTTCTTTGACGTAACCGTATCGAGTGAACAAATTGGTTATGCAAAAGAAGATATTCATTTTTGGCAAGAGCTCCAAAAATTACACCCTTTTGACCCAGACGTAACCATTTTTATTGATGATACAGCTCCTGTACTAAAAACAGCTGAAAAATTTGGTATCAAGCACTTGTTTACTATCTTGCAGCCCTCAACTCTAAAGGATGTAAGAAAGCATGAAGATTTAGAATATAAAGCGCTAGATCGACTTACAGAATTGCTGTCTATATTGAATCAAATTGATAGAAAGGATAATGATGTCAAAATCGCTTGAAAACGATGCTGTAGAGACCATGCGTATCGACAAATGGTTATGGGCTGCTCGTTTTTTTAAAACTCGTTCAATTGCTAAAGCAGCAATCGAAGGAGGTAAAGTACATCACAATAATGAGCGTGTAAAAGTTTCCAAAGAAATTCGCATTGGAATGGAACTTATTATTCAACAAGGTTTTGATAAAAAAACCGTTGTCGTAAAAGCGCTTTCGAACACACGTAGTCCAGCACCAGTTGCCCAGCAACTTTATGAAGAAACAGAAGTAAGTATTGCTAGACGGGAGTTGATTGCATCCCAACGAAAATTGCATAATCTTGCTCGACCTGATCATAGACCGAGTAAAAAGGATCGTAGACAGATTAATCGGTTTAAACAGGACAATGATCAACACTGGTCGTATGGTGATGAATAAAAACGTCGAGTTGTGTCGCACACACACAGACAACACATAGAAGCTATAGAAAAAATCTGTCACTATTAGCCCTGTGAAACAAGTTGAGATTCAATGCATCCACTTGGGTTAAACGTGATGAACTTAGAGTATTGAGGTTTTTGAGATGGATGAGAATAAAAGCAAAGCATTACAAGCCGCGCTAAGTCAAATTGAGAAGCAATTTGGCAAAAATACGGTGATGCGTCTCGGTGACAACACTGTTCAAGCAGTTGAAGCTGTATCTACAGGTTCTTTGACTTTAGATATTGCATTGGGGATTGGCGGTTTACCGAAAGGTCGTATCGTTGAGATTTATGGTCCAGAATCTTCTGGTAAAACCACAATGACTCTCCAAGCGATTGCACAATGTCAAAAAGCTGGTGGTACTTGTGCATTTATCGATGCAGAACACGCATTAGATCCACAATATGCACGTAAGCTGGGCGTGGACATTGATAATCTACTTGTATCGCAACCTGATAACGGTGAACAAGCACTTGAGATTGCAGACATGCTAGTTCGTTCTGGTGCAATTGATTTAATCGTTGTCGACTCAGTTGCTGCTCTTACTCCTAAAGCAGAAATTGAAGGCGAAATGGGTGACTCTCACATGGGCTTACAAGCTCGCTTAATGAGTCAGGCATTACGTAAAATTACGGGTAACGCTAAACGCTCGAACTGTATGGTTATTTTCATTAACCAGATCCGTATGAAAATTGGTGTAATGTTTGGTAGCCCTGAGACTACGACTGGTGGTAACGCATTGAAGTTCTATGCTTCTGTACGTTTAGATATCCGCCGTATTGGTCAGGTCAAAGAAGGTGATGAAATCATCGGCTCTGAAACTCGAGTTAAAGTTGTTAAAAACAAAATGGCTCCTCCATTTAAAGAAGCTATTTTCCAAATCTTGTACGGTAAAGGTACAAACCAGCTTGGCGAACTTGTAGATTTAGCTGTACAACAAGATATCGTGCAAAAAGCAGGTGCTTGGTATTCATATCAAGGTAATAAAATTGGTCAGGGTAAAAACAACGTTATTCGCCACTTTGAAGAAAATCCTCAAATGGCTGGAGAAATTGAAAAGATTATCCGTGAACAACTTCTAACTACGGGTACTAATGGTGCTGTACAAGTGGAAGATGAAGAAGAAGATCTTCTATTAGAGTCTTAATTACCGCTTATAAGTCTTAAAACGCCCTTCGGGGCGTTTTTTACGAGGAAATATTAAATATGTTCAAAAGAACAGAAGAACAGCCCCAACAACGCGCTTTGCTTACAGGGCAACGTTTGCGCTCATATGCTTTTGCATTATTGACTCGTCGAGATTATTCGAAAGCAGAACTGATCGAGAAATTGAATCGTTACGCACAAAACCCTGAAGAGGTTAAGCAACTTGTTGAAGAGTTATCTGAGCAAAATTATCAAAGTGACCAACGCGTTGCAGAACTAACATTAGCTAGCCAAATTCGTAAAGGTAAAGGGCCAAAACGCATTAAACAAGCTTTAAAAACTAAACAAATCGAAAATGATTTAATTGCAGATGAAATTCATAATATTGATTGGGTGGAACAGGCTTATCAACTTAAAGTGAAAAAGTTTGGTGAAGAAGTAGAAAAAGATCCTAAACTTAAAGCAAAACAGATGAGGTTTTTACAATATAGAGGATTTGATTTAGATGTAATTATGAAGGCAATCCAACGGAGATCGGATTAGAAGGTGGTGGCAACCCCACTAGCAAAACTTCGGCACATCATAGATCTGCTACCGTTGCTACCTTCCGGTCCTGGCGGGGTTCACAGAGTACAATTGCGAAGCCACCAGCGGGGCTACCATTGCAAAACAGAGTATAGAGATTTTTAAAAGAGTTGCAAGCCTTCTTCTCAATTTTAAGCAAGTTAATGTTTCAATTGATTAATTCATCGTCAAAAACATATAAATTCCTAGAATCTCTTATCTTATATTCTTTCTTGATACTTATTTTGAATAAAATATGCTTGAAGATTGTAAACTATTCTTGCATTTATATTGTTAGCTGTTTTAATTGCAATGATCAATTAAAACCTTAGATAGCTAATGTGAATAGTTTACATATTCCCTTCTCAAGTTAGCTTTTACATAAAATTATGGACCTATACTCATGCGATTGATGAAGCATTCTTTATTATTTATTGCCTTAATGAGCACTACTTCTCTCTATGCCAATATTCCAATTGAATCGCGCGGTTTAAGTCAAAGTGGTGGTAGTTCAACTAACACTTCATCGAATAACGCTTCAGTCCCTAGTAATTTAAATTGGGAATTGATGCAAAAAAACCAACAATTAGAAAATGATATACGCACCTTACGCGGACAGTTAGAAGAACAATCGAATGATATTGAACAACTGAAAAAAGATTTATCTAATCGCTATACTGATTTAGACCAGCGTTTGGAATTACTAAATCAAAAAGTAGATCCAGAAAGTGCAGCACCAGACAATACAGCAAATAGTGATGCTACAGCTACCGGAAGCTCAGAAGCTCCTCCTACCGACAATAAAGCAGCTAGTACTACTACAACTACTGCAAGTCAAGTTACTCCCCCCTCACAAACGCAAGTAACACAACCAGCTTCATCACCTGCTACGCAAAATCAATCGAACCCTGTAGAACTTGAAAAAGCAGCTTATACTGTCGCTTTAGATGCCTACAAACAAGGTGGAGCGAAAAAAGCGATTGCTCCAATGCAAAACTTTATCAAAAATCATCCTAATAGCGTTTATACAGGGAATGCCTATTTTTGGTTAGCCGAGTTTAATTTAGCAACTGATCCGGTAAATTATAATGAAGCTAAAAAGAACTATAATGTAGTCGCTACGCAATACCCAAATTCTAGTAAAGCTCCTCGTGCGCTTTATCAACTCTACAGTATTGCCAAAGATGTTGATAAAAACACTGTATCAGCAAACCAATATAAAGCTAAAATCTTAAGTCAGTATCCAAAATCTGAAGAAGCCAAATTTTTTAATAAATAAAAGTTTTTAAGAAAAAAAGACACCGCAGATTGCGGTGTCTTTTTTTGAATATCTCGGCTTAACGCACAATACCACGTTCTGATTGCTCAACAGAGTCAATTAATAATTGAGCTTCTGGAACATTCGGAAGAATATCATTTTTAATCTGCTCAACAGCTTGAACAGAAGTCAGGCCTGATTTAAAAATCAATTTATAAGCTTCTCTAAGACCTTGAATTGTATCCTTAGACCAACCCTTTCGGCGCATACCTTCTATATTAATACCAAACGCATGTGCTGGATTACCAGATGCCATAACATAAGCTGGCACATCTTTTAAAATTAAAGATGCTCCACCAACCATACTGTAAGAATCGATTTTACAGAATTGATGAATTCCTGAATTACCACCAATAATGACATGATCACCGATATGTACGTGTCCAGCAACACCAACATTATTTGCGAAAATATTATGATCACCAACAATACAGTCATGTGCAATATGCGTATTAACCATCAATAAGTTATGACTACCTATTTTAGTTAAAGCATTATCTTGTACAGTTCCTCTATGTAAACTGCAATGCTCACGAATTAAATTATGATCTCCAATCTCTAACCAAGTTTCTTCACCTTGATATTTCAAGTCTTGGCAAACTTCACCAACACTTGCAAACTGGAAAATCTCATTATTTTGACCAATTTTGGTAAAACCACCAACTACAACATGTGAATGTAATTTAGTACCAGCGCCAATCGTCACATTTGGACCAATAATACAATAAGGTCCTATCTGGACATCCGGGGCAATCACTGCAGATGGATCAATAATGGCCGTAGAATGAATTAAATCGTGATTGCTCATGCCTGCTCTGTTTTTTGGTGTGAAATCATAATTTCAGCGGTTGTTGCTACAATACCGTCAACGGTAGCCGTACAGTTATATTTGTAGATACCGCGTTTTTGCATTACTAATTCAGATTTTAATACAAGTTGGTCGCCTGCAACTACTTGTTTTTTAAATCTAACCTTTTCTGCACCAGCAAAGAGGAATAAAGAACCTAGTTTTGGCGTCTCATTGTTCATAATAAAACCTAGAACGCCCGAAACTTGAGCTAATGCCTCTACAATTAGGACACCCGGCATAATCGGATATTCTGGGAAATGTCCTTGTAGGAACTCTTCATTGATAGAAACATTTTTATAACCAACAATACTATTGTCAGTAACTTCAGTCACACGATCAACCAATAAGAAAGGATAACGATGCGGCAAATATTGACGAATCGTTTGAATCTGCATTGGTAATTCAGGGATGGCAAATTTAGGTGTAGTTGACTCGGTCATAATATTCTATTTACGCAAATTAAAAGTTGATTCAAGAGACTCTATTTGAGCTTGTATATGATCAAGTCGTTTAGTGATTTGGGTCAATGGCACATCTGCTAATTGTCGCAAGCGTACAATTGTCTTTTTCCAATGACTATTTTCAAATAATCCAATTCCTGAAGAATAGGTACCAGCTTCAGAAATATTTTTTGTGACCATTGACATTCCAGTTAAAGTCACATTATCAGTGATTGAAAGGTGACCAGACACACCGCAAGCTCCTGCAAGAATACAGTTTTTGCCAATTTTAGTGCTTCCAGCAATTCCACATTTAGCAGCAATAGCTGTATTGGAACCTATATGAACGTTATGTGCGATTTGCACAAGATTATCAATAATTACCCCATCTTCCAAAATCGTATTATCTAGTGCCCCTCGATCAATACTACAATTTGATCCAATGCGGACATCATTACCTATGATAACTGAACCTAATTGTGCGATACGATGCCATTTATCTTGATATGGTGCAAATCCAAAGCCTTCACTACCAATTACAGTACTTGCATGAACTCGAACACGATCAAGTAATTTAGAACCGCCAGTAATGGTGACATGAGAATCGATAAAACAATCCTTTCCAATTTCCACATTATCATCCAGACGAGTATGAGACTGAATAATCGTGTTCTCACCTACTACACAATTTTCACCAATTACAACGTAATGGCCAATATATGCTTTTTCAGAAATAATTGCAGAAGGATGAATTTGAGCAGTACTTTCAATACCTATTGATGTGATCTTTTTATCAAAAGCATGCGTAAGTATGGCAAAAGCTAAATAAGGATTATCAACAATAATAAAATTTTGTTTATCAGTAAGCTGTTCTTTAATTGAGTTTGTAACAATGTACGCACCCGCACGGCTAGCTTTTGCTTGATCAATATACTTTTCGCCATTTACGAAAGTAATATGAGAAGGTTCAGCATTTTCTAAACTTGCCAGGTTTATAAATTGAAGACTACCCGCACCGACTAACTCACCATTAACTAGGTGAGCTAGTTCATCTAAACGATAATGTTGCACTTTCATTAATTTATTTCATTGAATTAACCTTTTGTATCATTTTATCAGTTAAATCATATTTAGCGTCATAGGCAACGGTCGAATTTTTATTCAAAATGAAGTCAAGATTATTTTCTTTTCGTAATTGTTCAGCTGCTTGCTTCACACGAGTCTCAAAAGTTGAGTTCATTCCTTGCAAACTAGTTTGAACTTTAGACTGCAGGCCTTGTTGAGTTGAATTAAATTCATTTAATTTTGACTGATATTGAGTCTGAAGCTTTTTAATATCATCTTCTTTCATTTTTTGCCCTTGCGTTTGGGCTTGACGCTGAAGACCTTCTAACTCTTTACCCAACTGCTCAAGACGAGTTGTTGTTGGTTTAACAGATTGATTTAAACTTGCATTTTGTTGTTTTAAATAAGTACTACTTTCAACAACTTTAGCAAGATCAATAACACCATAGCCAGCTGCATTCGTCATAGCAGAAACTGTAAGGCCTAATCCTAACATTAATATATTTAATTTTTTCATCTTAATTTGTTTCCTTATTTCATTGTTTAGTCAAGTCGTACTTAGAAAGTACGACCGATTTCAAACTGAATCTCTTTAGTTTCATCACCAGGCTTGTCATTTAGAGGGAATGCATAGCTAAGAGATAATGGCCCAATCATAGTGATCCATGTGAAGCCAACACCTACGCTATAACGCATATTGCCTAAATCAAAACCGTAGTTGTCTTCACAGTATTTTTTAGCATCTGCAATTTGCTGACCATTCATCATCATAGAATAAGAGCCAACATCACATTTAGTATCAAATACTTGACCGCCTTCAGCAAAAAGGACTGGTCGTACTTGGCGAGTCCAATCACCTTTGAATGGTAATGGTAAAGCAAGCTCTGTACCAAACTGAACTAAAGCATTACCACCAACCTCTTCTGGAGAAGGGTCATTGGTTTTTGTTTCTTGTAAGTTTACGCTTGAGTATTTAGGTCCCAGAGTGCTGTTATCGTATCCCCGAACTGAACCATAACCACCCGCATAGAAGTTTTTATAGAATGGTAAATCATTACCATAGCCAAGCTTACCATAACCACGAAGTACAAAACCTGTAGTACCGATTGGGAAAAATGCTTGAGCATCATAAGTTAATTTTTGATAATCAACATCACTACCTGGTAGACCAATTTCAAGACCTACACGATGTGACATACCTGAAGTAGGGAAAATTGGTCTATTTAAAGTGTTATATGACCAACCTAAATTCAAGTTATAAGTAAAGAATTCACCTTCAAATGCATTATCATAAGTCTCTTCAGGAACTTTACATTGACCAGTAGTACTATCGATCTGCGAATTACCAGCAGAATCTGTTGGGCAATATGAACCCTTACTTGTTGCTTTACCACCATTTGCCAATAAATAATCACGGACATAGGTAGAGACATAAGGACCAGTCGTTACTTTAGTATTATCAATACCTAAAGAGGCACTTAGGCTTTGGTTTTCATCAATTGGATAACCAAAACTTAAACTACCACCGAAACTATCGGTAACATAGTTATTAACGTTATAGTCATCATTTAGCTTTGTTTTACGATAGTAAACGTTATAACCGCGGCTTACACCATCAATCGTGAAGTAAGGGTCGGTAACACTTAAGTTATAGTAGTCTTGAGTTTCAGAACGAGATAAATCGATCGAAACACGATTACCTGTTCCCATAAAGTTAGTTTGACTCAAACCTGCCTGGAATGTGATACCACCACTTTGTGAGTAACCTACCGCTAATGTTGTAGTTCCCGAGTGTTGCTCTTCAACATTTACGTTTAAATCCACCTGATCTGGTGAGTTTGGAATACGAGCCGGTTTAATATCAACTGTTTTGAAGAATCCAGTACGCTCTAAACGAACCTTAGACAAATCAATTTTTTCATTACTCGCTAAAGCGCCTTCCATTTGACGCATTTCACGACGCAATACTTCATCGGCAGTTTTACTATTACCTGTAAAGTTAATACGACGTACGGTTACTTGCTGACCTGGGTTTACATAATAGTTTAAGTCAACAACACCCGTTTCATTATTAATTTGCGGAACGACATTTACATCTGCAAAGTAATAACCAGCATTACCATATTTACGCAATAACAATTGCTTAACAGCATTTACCTTTTCTTGAGAATAGGTATCGCCATCTTTATAAATTTTTAAAGCTTGCAGTTCTTCAGGTTTATAAAGTGCGTCACCTAAAAACTTGGTTTGACCGAATTTGAACTGGCTACCTTCCTCAACAGCAACTTCAATAAAGATATTCTTTTTATCTTCACTGATATTAAGCTGAGAGTTATTGATATGAAAATTGATATAACCTTTATTCAGATACATGGCACGCAAAGCTTCAAGGCTCGCTGCCATTTTCTCTCTAGCATAACGGTCGTTACGGGTTACAACAGAAGCCCAGCCACTTTCTTTAACTGCGAAAGCTTGTTTAATTTCGCTGTCTTTAAAAACAGTGTTACCAATAATATTGATATTAAAAACTTTAGCAGCCGTACCTTCATTAAAATTTAATTTAAGTTCAACACGGTTATTTGGACGAGCTATCGTATCAACAGTTACATCAGCATCATAACGGCCTTGCTGAGTATATTGCTGCTCTAATTCAGTTTCAATTGTTTGTAAAGCTGACTTCTTAAAAACTTCGCCTTCAGCAATGCCCATTTTTTTGAGGCCTTGCTCTAAAGCCTCTTTAGGAATAAGTTTATTACCCTTAAATTCAAGCTTTGAAATAATTGGGCGCTCTACGACATTAAAAACTAAAGTATCGTTATCTCTTGATGCTTTAATATCGTCAAAAAGTCCAGTGGCATACAATGTTCGAATTGCTTCTGCGATCATCGGTTCATTAACGCGATCGCCACTGTTGATTGGCAACATGGTAGAAACATTTGCAGGAGTTAGACGGACCAATCCATCTATACGAATATCTCGAACAACGAAATCATCAGCTGCATATGCTTGTTGTACCGCTGCCATAGCGCTAACAAGTGCCAAAGGCATTAAAAAATGTGTGTGCCGCATGCCAGTTTTTCCAGTAAGTTATAAATCCATATACGTTTACAAACGCATAAAATCGTTAAATAAAGCTAAAAGCATCATACTACCGAGCAGTACCATACCAATTTTTAGACCAAACATTTGTATTTGTTCAGAAACAGGCTTACCACGAATAGCCTCAATAATGTAATAAACGAGATGTCCACCATCTAGCATTGGAATTGGTAATAAATTTAAAATTCCAAGACTTACACTCATTAAAGCCATAAATGAGATGAAAGTCTGCCATCCCATTTCTGCACTTTGTCCCGCTACTTTCGCGATTGTAATTGGTCCAGAAAGATTCTCTAAACCAATTAAACCCTTAACCATTTTTACTATCGAACTCAATATCATGCTAGAGATTTGGCCAGTCTTATCTAGCGACATCTGGAAAGCTTGTATTGGAGTATATTGAATTGTTTGCTTATATTCGTCAGGAATTGTAATTTTTCCTGCATCACTTTTTACACCTAAGACACCGCTCACTTGCCCCATATTGTCACGCTTTCCTTGAGGCATGACTTGCAAATGAACGAGTTGACCATTACGCAACACATCAATACTTAGTAATTTTTCTGGTGAATGTTGCACAACTTCCACAACATCAAACCAGTCTTTCATTACTTGACCATTAATTAAAACAATACGATCACCGACTTTCATTCCTTGACGAATTGCTGCCCCATCTGCAGTCAACTCCGTTACAACAGCAGGAATAACGGGACGATAGGGTAAAAAACCTAATACATCTAAAGCTGATTCATTTTGGTTTTTTAAAAAATCTTTAATTGGTAAAACAATATTTTTCTCAGTACCTGCACGATCTACATCGATATTCAAGCTACCAGTTTCACCTACACGATCAATCAAAGCAAAATTAAGTTTTTCCCAAGTTTGCGTTTCCTTTCCGTCAACAGCAATAATCTTGTCACCTACTTGTAGTTGAGCTGTTGCTGCTGGCGAGTTGGGTATAACTTTACCCACTCTTGTATTTAGTTGTTCCTGTGCTGGTAAAAATAAAATCCAGAAAAGTAAAACAGCAAAAATCAAATTAATTAAAGGTCCAGCCGCAACAATTGCTATACGCTTCCATGGTTTTTGACGGTTAAATGCATAAGGTAAATCTTGCTCTGCAACATTACCTTCGCGCTCATCGAGCATTTTTACATAACCACCTAGAGGCAAAGCTGAAAGTTGGTACTTAATTCCAGATTTTTTTGATGTCCATTTAAGTAATGTCGGACCAAAACCAATGGAATAGACTAAAACTTTAACACCAAGTTTTCGTGCCACCCAATAATGACCGAACTCATGAATTGCAATTAATGGACCGAGCAAGAGAGCTGCTGCTGCAATCATAAATAATGCACTCATTTCAGCCTCCTATACTTGATATATACTGCTGTGCTACATGTCGTGCTACTTTATCTTTATTTAAAATAGACTCGATATTATCAGCAACTGAGTTTTCCAATTTTTGCAAAGTATGCTCTACCACTTGTGGGATATTTGTAAATCCAATCTGTTGGTTTAAAAATGCAGCAACGGCAACCTCATTTGCAGCATTTAAAATAGTAGGTGCCAGCCCTCCCGCACGCATTGCCTGACGGGCTAAATCAAGTGCTGGAAATTTCTGGATATCCGGTGCTTGAAAATTAAGCTGAGAATACTCAAATAAATCTAAAGCGGGAACACTAGTCTGTAAACGTTCTGGCCATGCTAATGCATGAGCAATCGGTGTACACATGTCTGGATTACCCATTTGCGCCAATGTTGAACCATCAACATATTGCACCATAGAATGAATAATACTTTGTGGATGAACAACAACTGTAACAAAATGTTCAGATATTGAAAACAAATGACATGCCTCGATCAACTCTAACCCTTTATTCATAAGAGTAGCTGAGTCAACTGAGATTTTCTGTCCCATAGACCAGTTGGGATGCTTACAAGCCTGTGCAGGAGTAACTTTTTCTAATTGTTCTAACGAATGGTTTAAAAATGGTCCACCTGAAGCGGTCAATAAGATTCTTGATACACCCTGTTGCGGTTGTCCATTTCTTTCAGCCTCTAAATAATTATGAGGTAATGATTGAAAAATAGCATTGTGTTCTGAATCTACTGGTAATAATAATGCCTGATGATCACGTGCTGCTTGCATCATGATTTCACCAGACATGACCAAGGCTTCTTTATTAGCAAGCAATACGCGTTTACCAGCTTTTACAGCCGCTAATGTTGGTAATAAACCAGCGGCTCCAACAATTGCAGCCATAACTACATCAACATCTGGATGAGATGCGATACTTACCAGCCCTTCCTGATCAGTCAAAATTTCAATATTTTGTAATTCATTCTTTACAAATAAAACTGCTAATTCGTCAACTTTTTGCTTTGGAACAACTACAACTTTTGGTTGAAATTGTTTACATATATCAACCAATTCAGAAATTCGACTATGAGCTGAAATTGCAAATACTGAATACTTATCAGGATGTTGATTTAAAATTTTTAAGGTACTTTGCCCAATGGAACCGGTTACACCCAATATGCAAACAGATTGTGTCATTTATAAATCTACACCAATAAGTTTTAATATATACATTCCCGTTGCAAAGATCGGGGCTGCAGCAAGTAAAGAGTCAATACGATCTAAAACACCACCATGACCAGGTAGTACACGTCCAGAATCTTTAATACCAGCACGACGTTTAATCATCGACTCAAATAAATCACCTAAAACTGAACCGAATACTGTAATCAGTGACAAGATAAGAAACAGGATTTGCTGAATTAAAGTTAAATTTAGATATTGGTATTGCACAACCAACATTACCAGTATGGTCGTAATAATACCACCATACAAACCTTCCACTGATTTGTTCGGACTTACGGTTGGAGCTAGTTTTCTTTTACCAAATTTACGGCCAACAAAGTAAGCACCACTATCTGCACCCCACACGAGTAAGAACAGATACATTAACCACCATGGCGAACTTTGCCAGACAACAAAAATTGAAGTTACCGCAGCACAAACTAAAATAATGCCAATTACATATAGAGTAGCGTTATACCACCCATCAAATTCAGGAAAAGATTTGACCCAATAAACGCTTACAAGCCAAGTCAAAATTGAAGCTGACCACAACAGTAATGCAATATCATGGAAAAATAGAGCAACGCCCGAAACGGATGCAACAAGCAGACCGTAGCACCAAGCTTTTGACTTTACAGCATTTACAGTTTCACGAGGCATTAATTTATACCATTCATACCCCGCAACCCCTGCTGCTACAATCATAAGAACCAACATTGGATAATGTGATTGCGTAGCAAACATACAGCCTAAAACAACTGCAACAAGTACCAATGCGGTAACAATCCGCTCTAACATTATAAGTTCTCTATTTTCTCTTGCTGAATTTGTTCAGATGTTTTACCAAAACGACGTTCACGCCCTGAAAAAACATTCAATGCATAATCGAATTCTTGTACTGTAAATTCTGGCCATAAAGTATCAGTAAAATACAGTTCAGCATATGCTGCTTGCCATAACAAGAAATTAGATATGCGATAATCTCCACCTGTACGGATCAATAAGTCCACAGCTGGCAGATCGTTTAGACTGACATATTTTTCGAACAAATCAACATTTATTTGATCAGCACCAAATTCACCACGGGAAACCGCTTCAGCAACTTGTTTTGCTGCATTTGCAATATCCCACATCCCACCATAGCTCACAGCAATAGTTAAGGTCATAGTGTTATGGTGTGCTGTCTGTTGCTCTGCATCTTCCATTAAGGCAACTAGGTGTGACGGTAATCTGGAACGATCACCTATGAAACGCAAAGCAATATTAAATTTCTTCATGCGAGGTATTTGCTCATGAATAGTTTCTTCAAGAAGCTTCATAAGCAGATCGACTTCAAATTGTGGTCGATTCCAGTTTTCGCTTGAAAATGCAAAAACCGTTAAAGCACGAATACCTGTTTTTTTACAATGTTCAACGATAGGATCAAGAACATTTTTACCCTCTCGATGTCCATCACCTTTTTGCATTTGATTTTTTTTTGCAAAGCGGTTGTTGCCATCCATGATGATGGCAACATGCTTAGGAAGATGATACTCTTCTGAATCGGTCATAAAATTTAGACCTTCATCAATTCTGCTTCTTTCGCTGCAAGACGCTTGTCTACTTCTGCAACATATTTGTCAGTGATTTTCTGGATATCATCACCTGCACGGCGCTCATCATCTTCTGAGATTTCTTTCTCTTTTAATAATGCTTTGATATCACCTAATACATCACGACGAATATTACGAATTGCAACTTTTGCATTTTCAGCTTCGCTACGCGCAATTTTTTGCATATCACGACGTGTTTCTTCAGTTAATGCAGGTAAAGGTACACGAATTGCATCCGCTGTAATTGGGTTTAAACCAAGATCACTCTCACGAATTGCCTTATCAATAGCTGAAACCATTGTACGTTCAAATGGCTGAACAAGAAGTGTACGAGAATCCTCAACACCAACGTTTGCCACTTGATTTAAAGGCACATCAGAACCGTAGTAAGGAACCATTACCCCATTTAAGATTGATGGGTGTGCACGGCCGGTACGAACTTTAGCAAACCCTAGTTCCAAAGACTCAAGAGTTTTTAACATACGCTGTTCGCTGTCTTTTTTCAGATCGTTAATCATATGATCTACCTTACTTATTTATTCAAGGATGTTTTAACAAATTTAATTTAGCGCTAGTATAAAGAGCTTTCGTCAACACGTACATTATTTAGTAACGCGTGTACCTTCTTTTTCGCCCATGACTACTGACAATAGCGCGCCTGATTTATTCATATCAAAAACTTGTAATGGCACATTATGGTCACGACATAAACAAATAGCTGTCAAATCCATAACACCAAGTTTTTCGTCTAATACTTGATCAAAGGTTAAATGATCATATTTAACCGCATCTTCGTATTTACTTGGATCTTTATTATATACGCCATCTACTTTGGTCGCTTTTAGAATTAAATTTGCTTCAATTTCAATTCCGCGTAAGCAAGCTGCCGTATCAGTCGTAAAGAATGGATTTCCTGTACCAGCAACAAAAACACAAACTTCACCTTGACTCAAGTGACGAATCGCATCACGACTTGAATAAGACTCCACTACTGTACCAATTGGTAATGCAGACATAAGGCGAGTTCTGATATTACGGCGAACTAATGCATCACGCATAGCCAAACCGTTCATTACAGTTGCAAGCATACCCATTTGATCGCCTGTTACACGACCAACCAAGCCATCCTTTTGCAACTGACTACCACGATACAAGTTACCGCCACCAACAACGATACCCACTTGCACACCCAAGCCAACTAAGTGAGCAATTGAAAGGGACATTTGATCAAGGACTTGAGCATCAATACCCATGTCTTTGTTACCTGATAATGCTTCACCAGATAGTTTTAATAAAATGCGTGAATAACGGGGGCTAATTGTTTCCGCCATGAGTTTGCTCCAAAACCTCTTAAACTGAATGCTTTTTTGAATCGTTATCGATTAAACCGACTTAATTTTAATTAACTTTGCAAATAAGTCGTATTCATCCGCATCGGTGATTTCGACTTCCAACATATCGCCTGGTTGAATAGTGCTCTTATCGATATCTTCTACAAAGACATTACCGTCAATTTCCGGAGCATCTGCATAAGAACGTGCAACAGCAACAGGATATTCATCTTCCAAACTATCGACTAATACAGTCATCGTTTGACCAATACGTTTTTGCAACTTAGCAGCAGAAATTTGTTGCTGCACTTGCATAAAGCGCTCGTAACGCTCTTGCTTAATTTCTTCAGGCACATGATCGGGTAAATCATTTGCCGTAGCGCCTTCTACTGGTGAGTAGGTAAAGCAGCCAACACGATCAAGTTCAGCTTCAACTAACCAATCGAGCAATATTTGAAAATCTTCTTCAGTTTCGCCTGGAAAACCCACTACAAATGTAGAACGAATCACAAGATCCGGGCATTTTTCACGCCACAATTTAATTTTTTCGAGTGTATTTTCACTGTGAGCCGGGCGCTTCATTAACTTAAGAATACGAGGGCTTGCATGTTGGAATGGAATATCAAGATATGGCAGGATTTTACCTTGTGCCATTAAGTCAATAACCGCATCAACATGTGGGTATGGATAAACATAATGTAAGCGCACCCAGATACCAAGTTGGCCTAGTGCTTCACACATATCAAAGAATTTTGTTTTAACAGGCTGGCCATTCCAGAAATCAAGTTTGTACTTGGTATCTACACCATATGCTGACGTATCTTGGGAAATAACCAAGATTTCTTTAACACCTGCTCTTTTAAGCGCAGCGGCTTCTTCCAATACACTTCCAACTGGACGTGATACTAGATCACCACGCATACTTGGGATAATACAGAAGGTACAACGATGGTTACATCCTTCAGATATTTTTAAATAGGCATAATGTTTTGGTGTTAAGCGAATTCCTTGTTCAGGAACCAAATCAACAAACGGGTTGTGTTTAGGTGGTGCTGGTACATATTCATGTACAGCTTCCATTACATCTTGATAAGCTGCTGCACCAGTAACCTTTAAAACGTTTGGATGCATTTGACGAATTTTATCTTCGTCTTTACCTAAGCATCCAGTAACGATTACTCGACCATTTTCACTCATGGCCTCGCCAATTGCATCTAGCGACTCTTGTACCGCAGATTCGATAAAACCACAGGTATTAACAACAACTAAATCAGCACCATCATAATCTGATGCAACTTGATAACCTTCAGTCTTTAACTGAGTTAAAATTCGTTCAGAATCTACCAATGCCTTAGGACAACCTAAAGAAACAAAACCGACTTTGGGGGTCTTCATGAATCTGCGCTCCACTTGAATGCGCGTATTGTATGTCTTTTCTTGTCTCAAGCATAGGTGGAAAGCCTACTCTTTGTGTAATGCACCAAAATACGACCAACATTTGCACCAAAACTCATCTTTGCACCAAGTTGGATCATGTTATTATCTATATTTAAGCCATCAGTTTTGATCAACCGATATAAAGACCGATTTCAGCGCGTTTTTAAATACTTTAAAACTTTAAAATAACCCATAAACAAAGTTGGCGTATATTTTGCATCGTTCATGTTCTATAACGGTGAAAATCCGATAACCAATGAAGATGCCATTGCGCTATTTTAAGACAGGAACGATTCGCTAATGGATCAACACAACCCTATCGACTATCGCCTATTGGTAGACAATTTAACTACTGCGATTTTATTGATCGATAGTAACTTGAATATTTTTTACTTAAATTCTGCCTGCGAAGCACTATTTGACATTAGTTTGCTTCGAGCTTCAGGACAGCCGGTTTTGAACTTACTTCATGCACCAGATGATACTTTTAATACACATGAAGCTTTATTAAACACTATTAAAACGGGTCAACCTTATACTCGTCGAGAAGCGGTTATTAATGTCAACTTCAAAGACCTTCATGTTGATTACACAGTGTCTCAATTAAACGCAGGTAAAAGTTATCACCCATTACTCTTGATTGAGCTCAATCCGATTGATCGTATGTTAAAGATTTCTAAAGAAGAAAATCTGGTACAACAACATCAGGTGGCTAGGCAGCTTGTGCGTGGCGTTGCGCACGAAATTAAGAACCCACTGGCAGGTATTCGTGGTGCAACTCAATTACTCGCACGCAGTTTGAATGATAAAAGTTATGCTGAATTTACAGATGTCATTATTAATGAAGTAGATCGCTTAACGAACTTGGCAGATACCATGTTGGGTTCTAGACAACTCCCAAGTTATGAAAATGTTAACGTACACGAGCCTTTGGAGCGAGTGCGTTCACTTATCGCCAACCAGACAAAGAAGAAAATTAAAATTATACGAGATTATGATTTGTCTTTACCCGATGTTAATGCCGATCGTGATCAGTTAATACAGGTCATGCTCAACATTAGTGTAAACGCAATTCAAGCTATAACAGAAAACAAAGCATTTTTTATAGATCACGAACCAGAGTTAATTCTACGTACACGTATACAACGTCTTGTCACGATTAACGGTGTACTAAATCGATCTACAGTGCGAGTCGATATAGAGGACAATGGACCAGGCATTCCTGAAAGTATTTTGGAGTCAGTATTCTATCCATTGGTTACTGGACGAGCAAAAGGTACTGGGCTTGGCCTGAGTATTGCACAGAATATTATGCATCAACATAACGGAATGATTGAATGCCAATCTGTTCCTGGAAAAACAATTTTTAGCTTATATTTACCTTGGGAGTCAGACCGTGTCGCGAAATAAAATATGGGTTATTGATGATGATCGCGCCATGCGATGGGTATTGGAAAAGACCTTTAAAGAAGAGGGTTTTGATGTTACCAATTTTGAAGAAGCTCAAACTGCGCTTGAACGTTTGCACCATGATGCTCCCGATGTCATCTTAACTGACATCCGCATGCCTGGAATTGATGGTTTAACTTTTTTATCTAAAGTCAAAAACACTCATCCAGATTTACCTGTCATTATTATGACAGCACATTCTGACTTAGAGTCTGCTGTATCAAGCTATCAAACAGGCGCGTTTGAATATTTACCAAAGCCTTTTGATATTGATGAAGCTTTAGCTTTAGTCAATCGTGCGATCCTGCATATTAATAAACTACAACAGCAAGAAGCTACAAAAACAGCCTCACCTCTTCAATCAACAGAAATTATTGGTGAATCTCCGGCAATGCAGGAGGTTTTCCGTGCTATCGGCCGTTTATCGCAATCTCATATTACTGTTTTAATTAATGGTGAATCGGGTACGGGTAAAGAATTAGTTGCTCATGCTTTACACAAGCACTCCCCACGCCGTGCCAAGCCTTTTATTGCTTTAAATATGGCTGCGATACCAAAAGACTTGATTGAAACCGAGTTATTTGGTCATGAAAAAGGCGCTTTCACAGGGGCAAATACTCAGCATCAAGGCCGCTTTGAACAGGCAAATGGCGGAACACTGTTCCTTGATGAAATTGGTGATATGCCATTTGAAACTCAGACTCGATTGCTTCGCGTACTCGCTGACGGTGAGTTCTATCGTGTAGGCGGACACATTCCCGTTAAAGTAGATGTTCGAATTGTTGCGGCAACGCATCAGGATCTAGAGAAACTGGTAAATGAAGGTCGCTTCCGTGAAGACTTATATCACCGCTTAAATGTGATTCGTATTCACATTCCTAAGCTTGCCCACCGTAGTGAAGATATCCCAATGCTTGCGCAGCATTTCCTTGCGCGTGCAGGTAAAGAGCTTGGCGTAAGTCCAAAAATCTTACGTACCGAGACGACAGACTATATGCAACAGTTACCATGGCCAGGTAACGTACGACAACTTGAGAATACTTGCCGCTGGCTAACTGTAATGATTACGGGCCGCGAAGTTTATCCGGAAGATTTACCTTCTGAGCTCAAACAAGTTCCATTGCAAAAGAATAGTGATTCTAGTCAACCAGCACCTTCATTTGAACGTATTTCTCTACATCATTGGGATGAACTACTAAATCAATGGGCTATTCAAAAGCTTAAAAATGGTGAAATGAAAATTTTGGATATTGCCACACCAATGTTTGAACGCACATTGATTAACGCAGCCTTGCAACAAACACGTGGACGCAAACGTCACGCAGCGGAATTATTAGGTTGGGGTCGCAACACCTTAACACGCAAGTTAAAGGAACTTGGAATGGATTCTGCAGATGATGACGAAGAAGATGAGCACAAGGTTACTCAAACTGAAGCCTAGAAATCTCATTATTTAACTTCAAAGCGGTTAAGTCATTCTTAGCCGCTTTGTTTTTCAATCAGATTTTTGATTAAAATATAATACAAACATAAGGTTACATCATTAAACCCTTCTACAACCTACACTAAGCTTATATTTTCTATTAGTTTATTTTTTGAATTAGCCACTTACTGTTCAGCATATGATCTAAAAAAATGGTTATGACCATCACTAAAGATAGTTTTGCTATACTAGATAAGCAAAGTCAGTTGTTGTTATTAAATTTTATGCATGATTCAGTCCTGGATTCACATCACCTTGCATGTGAGAAACCTCAAACACGCCGCGGTATTGAACGTCGTTTAGCTCTATTGTTAAGCGCGACCGAGCTGTTCCTAGAGAAAGGATATGATGCTGTATCTCTCGATGATATTGTTAATCATGCAGGTGGCTCTAAGGCTTCTATTTATAAATATTTTGGCAATAAAGAAGGACTTTTTACGGCTATATGTGATCATAAACGTGAAATGTTTTTTAAAGATATTTGCATTCCATTCCAACCAGAGAAAAGCACTTTAAGAGAATATCTGATTCAAACACTTAATCGTGTATATATTCATATTATTCAGCCCGAACATGTTGCATTTTTAAGACTTATTATTGAACAGACCGAATGTAACACTGTCCTCATACAATACTTATATGACAAATGGGTACATAATTTACAAAATACACTTACTCAAGCATTAGAGTTTGCGGATAAATCAGGCGAAATTACCTGTAATTCTCCGTATTATTCTTCACTCATGTATTTTGGGATTTTACGAGATATTGAATGGCGTATGATTATGGGTATGCCAGCTCTTCCAGATGAGAAAGAAGCTTTTGATTACATTGAATATTGTGTAGATATTTTCTTAAAAGGCCATCATAAAGTCTAATTCTTTTGCATTTTAAAATGCTTATAGTATAGTAGACTTCTTTTTCCCCACATCCACCCAGCCAACAACAGATAATTGTTGTATTTCAAAACAATTATTATGGAGTAGCTACATGGCTCTAAGACATTTCCTAACTTTACGTGATCTATCCACTCTAGAACTTAATCGCATTTTAGAACGCGCAAGCGAGCTTAAAAAAATGCAACATGACAATAAGGTCTACCAGCCTTTTGTTGGTAAAGTATTGGGAATGATTTTTGAGAAATCAAGTACGCGTACACGTATCTCTTTTGAAGCAGGTATTAACCAATTTGGCGGTAGTGCGATTTTTTTATCGCCTCGTGACACACAATTAGGCCGTGGTGAACCAATCGAAGATTCAGCACGTGTAATTTCAAGTATGCTTGATATTGTGATGATTCGTACTTTCGGTCATGACATTGTTGAACGCTTTGCATCTTATTCAAAAGTTCCTGTAATTAACGGCTTAACTGATGATCATCATCCATGCCAGTTACTTGCTGACTTACAGACTTATATTGAACATCGCGGCAGCATTGAAGGCAAAACCGTTGCTTGGATTGGTGATGGCAATAATATGTGTAATTCATATATTGAAGCTGCGCACATGATGGGTTTCAAACTCAAAATTGCATCGCCAAAAGGATATGAACCTAAACCTGAATTTTTAGCGGAGTTTGGTCATTGCGTTGAGCTTTATGATAATGCGGAAGATGCAGCAGTAAATGCTGACCTTATTGTGACTGATGTATGGGCAAGTATGGGCCAAGAAGAAGAGCAAAAACTTCGTGAAAAAGCCTTTGCTGATTTTCAAGTTAACGAAAAATTAATGAGCCTTGCTCACCCAGATTGTTTATTCATGCACTGCTTACCTGCTCATCGCGGCGAAGAAATTTCTGAAACCATGCTCGATTATAAAAATGCAGTCGTATGGGATGAAGCAGAAAACCGTCTCCATGCTCAAAAAGCTTTAGTCGAATTTTTATTGACTGAAAATCTAAAAAAAGCTTAAATTTTGAGTTAAAAAAACAGCATCTTAAATGATGCTGTTTTTTATTTTATAAGACTTGTACTCTTCCAGTTAATTATTTTTAAAAATTTGATAACGTTGCTGAATATATAAGCAGGCTGTATTTCAACTATTCTCTAGAATCGTGTATAACATTCTACACAATAAGCTAAGCCTACTCTTGTAGAGTGCGATCATGACAACCCTTGAACAATCATTATCTCAAATTCCCGCATTTTCGATTATTCATGAACATTTATTTAGCTCGGCCCAGCCTTCTGCTGAACAACTAAAATTGATTAAAGAGTTTGGTTGTAGCACAGTCATTAACCTTGCTTTAACTAATGCTTCAAATCATCTTGAGAATGAAGACCGTATTTGTTTAGACTTTGGGTTAAATTATATTCATATTCCAATTGATTGGGAGATGCCTTCTGCTGAGCAGTGCTTATTAGTTTTAGATTTGATTGATCATTTAGTGCAAAATGAAATTATTTGGATACATTGCGCCAAAAATAAACGCGTAAGTTGCCTTATGTATGTCTATAGACAGTTTTATATGAATATGGATATGCCTATGTCTCAGGATTTATTACACGAAATTTGGGAACCTAATGAGACTTGGACTGGACTCATCCATAGTATTACCTTACAGCTACAAGGCCGTAAGGCAACTTTAGAACTTCAACAGTCTTTGCAGCAGGCCGATCACTTGGTGTGATGAGAGACTAAAACAGTCGCTGTAGCCAAAATACCTTCTTGACGACCGGTAAACCCAAGTTTTTCGGTTGTCGTTGCTTTAATACTAATTTGATTAATATCTACATTTAGAACATCAGCAATGCTTTGACGCATTTCAAGATTATGCTTAGCTAATTTTGGACGCTCGCAAGCCACCGTAATATCGGCATTATTTAACTGATAACCACGGTCTAAGATTAATTGATAAACATGCTTTAACAATACTCGGCTATCTGCGCCTTTGTATTCTGGGTCAGTATCAGGAAAATGTTGTCCAATATCTCCAAGCGCTAAAGCACCTAATAAAGCATCACATAGCGCATGAAGTACAACGTCACCGTCAGAGTGCGCTTTCAAACCATGTGTATGTGGAATTTGAATACCCGCCAATGTAACGAAGTTCCCCTCTTCAAAGGCATGTACATCCATTCCTTGTCCAATACGAATCTGAGCAACCATATAAATTATTACCTTCCATAAAAACTTAAGAAATCTTGTATTCAGCCGTTCTGTTTCGCTATAGTACACCTAGCAAAGTAGACTGAAAGTATAAGCGATCATGCTGTCTAATACTGATATGAATCAATTGAAAAGATTAAGTTTTGTCGTGACACTGAGTTGTTTATGTTCACCTCTTGTCTTTGCAGAATCAATAGACTGCCCCAATACTGGAGCTGAGCTTAAAATCTGTTCAAAAACATTTAGTGAATCAAGAAAAGAACTCAATAATAAATATCTTTCTGCATATTTAGTTACTGATGCCCCCTTACAGCTTTTACAGGATACACAAAAGTTATGGTCTAAACATACTCAGCAATGCAAGAGTAATACATGTATTCAACAACAGTTTGATTTACGTACTGATGACTTAAATTTTTATGCTTCACTTAAGCAAACGCTTACCCAGCATTATCTTAAGTTTGAAAATGGACATATAGCAACTCAGCCTGTACACATTCAAGTCCATCAGCTCGCGAAAGATAAAATTAAGATTGAAGGGATAGCATACCGCAATCCAAATAACCGCAAAGAAACTCAAACGATCTCATTGATGGCCTATAGTTCACCTGAACAAAAAAGTGAAATTTTAGACAATGAGCACAACTGTAAATATCAGTTTAATTTTCAAAAAGCTTTACTTAATGTGAAAACCCAGCAAAAAGGCTGTGAACGTTTTAGCGGAATCTACCGTTTATATGACTAACGCTTAAAATAAAAGCCAGTGTTTGAACACTGGCTTTTTACTTTCTACGCTGGATATTTTTGCGCAATATCCTGACCGACTAAAACTGCAGTTGCCGCAGACAAAGTCCAACCTAAATGCCCATGCCCTGTATTATAAAAAACACGAGGTTGTTTAGATTGCTTAACAACAGGCAGCATATTCGGCATCATTGGTCTTAACCCTGCCCAAGGCACCACATGCTCAGTTGAAATATCAAAGTTACGATTAACCCAATTCACTAATGGTTGAATACGATCAGCCCGTATGTCGCGGTTATAGCCATTAAACTCAGCAGTCCCTGCCACACGGAGTCGATCTTTACCTAAACGAGAAGTCACAATTTTTGCACTTTCATCTAGTAAACTCACCCAAGGAGCATTCTTTACACTGTGCTCATCTTTTAATTGCACGGTAATTGAATAACCTTTTACTGGATACACATTTACTCGCTCACCAATCATATCGGCAAGTTGATAGCTCCCTACACCACCACAAACAACAAGTACATCACCTTCAAGCTGAATGTTATCGGACTCAACCAGATAAGGATGCTCAGCACTTGGTTGACAAGTTACAACTACTTTGTCTGCGCTGCACTTAATATCCATAACTTCTAGGCCGAACTTATATTGAACGCCATATTCTTTAGTCTTCTCAGCCAAAGAGGTTGAATATTTATGAATATCACCCGTCGCATCACTTGGTGTGTAATAGCCACCGAAATAGTCACCCGTCAAAGATGGTTCTATTGTTTTCATTTCATCAGGTGAAACCGAATAGCGTTCCAATGTACCTTTGTTCAATACGTTATTAACTTGTTTAGCAATCTCGTAGTCAGCCTTACTGTGATACATATGGAGGATTCCACGTTTCTCCAAATCAAACTCAAGCTGCTCTTTTTCAGCAACTTCAAACAAACGCTTACGAGCGAGCAATGCCAAACGGACCGTCTCAATCGTATTCGCTTCATAGTTTTTAATATGTGATAGAAATTCAACTAACCAACTATACTTATGCAAACTAAATGAAGGGTTCAACAATAGAGGAGCATCTTTTTGTCTCATCCATTTAAAGCCTTTAATGACGGTGGCTTTTTGGTTCCATACTTCGGCGTTACAAGCCGATAATTGCCCTCCATTGGCAAATGATGTTTCCATTGCAGGATATAAATGTCGATCAATCACTGTGACTTGATAACCCAGTTGCGATAATTCATAAGCAGAGGTAACCCCTGTGATTCCCGCACCTATCACAATAACATGTGGCATAACAGACTCCTCAGAAATGCAAGAACATTTCATCAGTACAGCCCATCTGTCATTGGTACCTGAGAGTTTCGACCCCAACGTTACCTTTTAACGTTTAGATCTTCCCCTTCGGTGAGTTTATAATTTATAAGTTATTGTTTTCCATTCTTATAAATCTAAGCTTCTCTCCAGATTTTTTAATTATTACAGTCCTTTTGCCTGAGAGTTTCCGGGCTTGTTGCTCCTTCGGCGGGTTCTTAAAGAACCTCTCTCCCGCAATAATTTTGTATTTATATAAGCAATGTATCTGCCACATTGAAAAAAACGCATTCTTTTCTTGTAAACTTTTGTATAAGCAATCTTAAAATTATAAGACACTGATTTAATTAGAAAATAAAAAAGGTGAATTTTTATAAATTCACCTTTTACACTTAAATTAGAGTTTTCCGTTGAGCACTTGGGCTGAAACCGTACCCTTCCATTGCTCACGCAAGGTTGGTAAGTAGAATTTCTCACCAATAGTGACCAGTTCAGCATCAATCAATGCATGAACTTCGTGCATAAAAATATAATCCAAAGCAACTAAAGAAAGCTGATGGTTCTTTTGGGCTGTTTTCTTACGTTTTACCTGTGCTTGTTTCACTAGCTCATTTGCAAAGTTTTTATCTTTATAAGCAGTAATTGCATTTAAACGAAGCTCAATAACACCCCATCCTGCTAATAGCTTTTTAAAAACTTCAAAATCTTTTGAGGTTGATTCCCACGTTACGTTTTCTAGATCATTATCTTCAGGTAAAACTGGTAATAATAAATCCGCTGTACTTGGGAAAATCTTTTTAAGATTTAACAGAAACTTAACCGGCTGATCACTAGGATAATCATTAAATTGCACATGTTGTTGGGTATCTGTTAAATAAATAGAGAGCATTCAAAAATCCTTAACTAAGCAGCTGTTTTTAATAATTTTATCTCTAACTTTGCAAAATACATGCAAAACAAAAAAACAATATAAAAACAGGACAAGGTGGGCATTTTAACAATTATGACGGCTTATTCAACGCCAATTCGCCATTAATTAGTGAAAGTTTCAGTCTTTGTGATAAAAAGCTCTCCGAAGAGAGCTTAACTTTAAATAGAACATCAAAAATCCGTTGTAATTCTTGGTTTCGATTAACCTTGATATTGATCAACTTTATAATTTGGTTGATCTACAAGCAATTCAATAAAAGACGGTATAGATGTAGTGTTAAGCAGATAAGGATTAAACTCATCAACATGATGATGATGAAAGAACTCTTTTATTTTCGTGTTAATGGGAGCAAATTTCATACTCCAATGTTTAAATAGCCGTTGTTCGGATGGTTCTGAAAAGATGATTTCACAGTTCTGGTGTCTCGAATCTTTCAAAATTAATTTATAAAATAGCGATTCGACCTGTTCTTTCTCACCTTCCAAATACTGCAAGAAGTATCCATTACCATAGTAAAGCACTCCTGTAATATCATTATGTGAATTGAATTTGACAGCTTCGGTGAGAATATCAATTAAATCTTGTTTTATTTGACTATGTTCACTATTGGTTTTACTTGCATACATAAAGCCTATTAAACTCATAGCGATACTCGAAGATAGATTTTAATGTCCATTCTGACATCTACCCTCTCTTCTTACAATGTAAGCTATTTAAAACCTTGTATTTCAAAAGTAAAGATTATTTTCTTTTTGAAAATGACAAACTTTAACAACCCGAAATCTTTTGTAAATTAATGCCAACCTAACAAGCTAATTAGACACTATTAATTTTAGTACAATTGAAAATTATCTTTAATGTATGGATGTCTAATGGAGAATCATGAAGTTATTCTTCAAGACGAACATCATAAACAGTTTAAGATTATTAAAGTTCAAGATGTTCGTTTTGATAAGAATACCCTTAACAATAGCTACCAATGGTTATGGATATTTGATCATAGTTCAGAGTTTTTTCCATTTGAGTTATGGGATCAGCTTGATCATGCAACTATTCATCAAAAGATCAAACTCGACAATCAAGTTTTCAGGATTATAAAGATTCTGACGAAGAAAACGAAAGTTAGGCCCTCATGAAAGATAAGTACTTAACCAAGTTAAAATCACTGAAACCAATGTTTTCGGCTGTTCCATCGGAATCATATGGCCAGTATTATTAATTATCTCAAGCTTTGCATGGGGTAACTGATCTAATAATTCTATAGCTTCTTCCTTAGAGCGCAGCTGGTCCTCTGCACCAGAAATGATTAAAGTTAGACATGTGATTTTACTCATATCATAAGAGCTTCTATCTAACATAGATTGTTTAACGAATTCTTCATAACCCAAAGCTTTCCCCATCTCTTGGATTCTTTTTACAAGAGTACGATTCTGCACATTTGATGGATGAAGTGTTTTTTCAATCGATATTGAGCTTAGCCCATGGAAATTTTTCCCAGAGTTAAGTTTAATCGCCGTTAACTTTTGACTCTTCTGTTCTTCTGTATCTGAGCGTAGTGAAGACGCTATTAAAATAAGTGCCTTAACTTTTTCAGGAAATTGCTCCACTATAGATCTAGCGATATATCCTCCAAGTGAGAATCCAATCAGTACAAAGCTTTGTGGCGCATGTTCAACAATATTTTGAGCAATTTCTTTGATTGTTTGCCCTTGTTTTAAAGTAGCTCTATATATATTCCACTCTTTAGGCATTTCATCTATGAGTTCATTCCAGAGAGATTCATCAAGCATATAACCAGGAATTAAAACAACTGAAATTGGCTTTTGATTCATAAGTTTTTTAATACCTTACTTGTAAATTATAGCTAACAGTATTTTATGCTAATAAAAAATCTATAATTAGAATATTGAAGTAAAAAATAAAATCACTATATAAATTAAACAGAAATAACTGTGGAAGCACGCCAGACTAAAACATTCCCTTTTTATGCTTGAAGGAGATACACATGAAAGTTAGAGCATCACGTACGTATTCCGCTTCAGCAAATAATTATTTTATTTCTAAGGAATATGATTGTACTGTTATTCCTGTAAAAGGAATGTGTTTTATAGACTCTGGTTTAACTGAGAGTGGAGTGATTGAACCAGTAGAGATTATTGAAGTGACTATAGAACCAGAATCTAACTCATATCATGTTCTTTTAGCACGCGATATACATGAGTACGAAAAAGAAGAGCTAAAAAAGAAGTTTGAAGCTATGAAATCTCATGGTTGGGAATACATAGACGGCTTACTTTGATATTTTCAAATTTTAAGATAAAAGCTAAATCCTACCCCCAAAAGAGCCCTCATTTGAGGGCTTTATATAAATATTAGCGCGTACACTTTTATTAATGATTTATCTGTACAAACAGATAACCGAATGCACAGCATATTATATGCTTAAAGATTTTAAACATATTTAGCTAAGAAGTTTATTCACATTCTTTTCAATTAATTTTTTGCTGTGGTTATTAAGTATATAAAAGTATCCAATCAATCCAAAGAATATGACTGCATAAATTATGACAATCCATATATATTTAAATATGTTATCGAATAACATATAATTTATGACATCTACATCAATATTGATACCAAAGTTATGTACATATCGACTTAAGAATAATGCAATACAATAAATCAATATTGGAACCGCAAGAACTCCTGTCCATATATTGATTTTATTTTTCTTAACTTCTAGTTTTTCAAAATCATCTTCTCCAAAATATTTTTCAACTTCAATAACTTGCTTATTCAAATCATCTTTTAATGATATAGGTAATCTGTTGTCTTTAATATGATATTGAATGTTTTTCAAGATTTCTGCACTTTCTAATGCCTCACCTAAAATTGTTAAATTTCCCATAGAAAAACCAGAATGTAATTAGTAAAACCATGGATTTTAAGGCAAATTTTATGATTAAAAGTACTTTTTAACACAAAAGTAATAAATTGAGCTGAGTTAAAAAATATTCAAAAGAAATACGAGAAGCCGAAAATGTTCCAAAGATTACTAAACATAGCTTCCTCTCACTATATTTCTCAATTTTTTTACACTATGAGAACGATTGATATTTTATTCTGAATTATACGATTATTAAAAAGTAAGTTTTCATAGGAGTTAAGTATTCGAATTATTAAAATAAAAAGGCACTTTTGAAATAGCTCAAAAGTGCCTTTTTATTGATTGAGTTTCTAAAAATATCTTTATTTTTAGATAGATTACTTACTATTTGGTGAAACCATCTTTTCAGGTTTAACTACTTCGTCAAATTGTTCCGCTGTAACCAAACCAAGCTCAACAGCGACCTGCTTCAACGTTTTATTTTCTTTATAAGCAGTCTTTGCAACTTTTGCAGAATTTTCATAGCCGATTACTGGATTTAAAGCTGTAACTAGCATCAGAGAATTATGCAAGAAGTGATCAATCTTATCGCGATTAGGCTCAATTCCCACCGCACAGTGATCATTAAAGCTATTACATGCATCGCCAAGTAACTGAATAGATTGCAATAAGTTATAAGCAATCACTGGCATAAAGACGTTTAATTCGAAGTTACCTGAAGCACCTGCTACGTTAATAGTCGTATCATTTCCAAGCACTTGCGCAACAACCATGGTCATTGCTTCACTTTGTGTTGGGTTTACTTTCCCAGGCATAATGCTTGAACCAGGCTCATTTTCTGGAATACGGATTTCACCAAAACCACAACGAGGTCCACTTGCCAGCCAACGAATATCATTCGCAATTTTGTTTAAGCTTACAGCCAAAGTTTTCAATGCACCTGATGCAAAAACAGCGGCGTCCCGTCCTGCTAGTGCTTCAAATTTATTAGGCGCGGTTACAAAAGGTAAACCTGTGAGTAATGCAAGCTGAGCTGCTGCTTTTACTGCATAGTCAGGATGTGCATTTAATCCTGTACCTACCGCTGTGCCACCTAATGGCAACTCATATAAACCACTTAAAGCTTGTTGTAGTCGAACCAATCCATGCTCAAGCTGTGATACATAGCCACTAAATTCTTGACCTAAGGTTAATGGAGTAGCATCTTGCAAATGGGTACGGCCAATTTTAACAATATCCTGAAACTCATCTGACTTTTTTTGCAAAGTCGCTTTGAGCTGCTCTACAGCAGGGATGAGTAATTCATTAATTTGCAAACTTGCTGCCACGTGAATGGCCGTTGGAAAGGAGTCGTTTGTTGATTGAGCACGATTAACGTGATCATTTGGATGTACTGGTTTTTGAGCACCTAAGGCTTGCCCTAATTTCTGGTTTGCAATATTGGCAATCACTTCGTTACAGTTCATGTTGCTTTGCGTACCAGAACCTGTTTGCCAGACAACTAAAGGAAATTGGGAATCCCACTTGCCATCAATGACCTCTTCAGCAGCACCCACAATATATTGACTTAAATCTTGTGGTAGTTGTTCAAGTTCAGCATTGGTTATTGCAGCAGCCTTTTTTACCAAACCCATCGCTCGAATCATGGCACGGGGTAATCGTTCCTGCCCGATTTTAAAGTTCTGTAAGCTGCGTTGAGTCTGTGCCCCCCACAATGCTTCATTTGGAACTTCAATCTCACCCATAGTGTCATGTTCAATTCGTGTTTGCATAGAAACCTCGGTTATCTCAATAAAGAACTCACGGGCTGAAGCAAGTGTTTGCTCTGGCTAGTTAATTTTGAATATCGTACTCAAGCATACCAGTATTGTAAATAAGAATCATTATCTTATCTTCCATTTAAAGTATTTTGATAGAAGCGCCATTCATCTTCGATCATTTGTTTTAATGGGCGCTTCGGTGTCCATTGCAATAAGGTTTTTGCTTTCTCAATATTAGCACCAACTTGATCTAACTCGACATGTTTATAAATTGCTGATTGTGTAGGAACTTCAGCTTGAGTGACTTGTGAAATTTCATCGAGTAATTGACGAATTGAATGAACTTGGTCATGTGCAATATTAAATGCTTCACAACAATGCGTTTGTTCACGCAGCCAATGTAAGCTCGCAATGACGGCTTCACATAAATCTAAAACATGTAAAAAACTACGTTCAGTCGTATGATCTGACGTTTCAGCTTGATCTTGTAATTCAATTAAATCACGTTGCATTGCTGCGACTTGCATCGCAAGCGGAACAATATTTTTAGGGAGCTGAGCGACATACTCTCCGAGTACCCCATGTTCAAATGCACCTACGATATTAGACAATCGTAGAATCGCAATTTTCCACTCATGGTCAATTTTATAAGTATCACGGATAATTTCTTCAATCATCTGTTGAGACTTAATGTAGGGATTAGGATAAGCATAATTAAATTCTTCTGTTTCACTCAATTGCAAGCCAGATTTCCCATAAGCTGCAAGGCTAGACAGATGAATAAAGTGACGAACACCCGTACGTTGCATGGCACGAAGCAAGCTCATGATACAACTAACATTATCATTATAATATTCAAGAGGTTTAAGGTTAGATTCTTCAATTGATTTGAATCCGGCAGTATGAATAACTGCATCAATTGAATATTGCTCAAACACCTTATTCAGCGCTGGTGTATTGCGTACATCAAGTTTGACAAATGGAACGTACATACCAGAAATAAACTCTAGCCGCTCCAAAGTTTGCAAGGTTGAATTAGCCAAATTATCGACGATTACCACCTCTTGCCCTTGAGCCATTAGACTCAACGCAATGTGTGAACCGATAAAGCCTAAACCACCTGTCACTAAAATCATTGTATACTTACCTTTCTCTTAATGTATCTACGCCCATTTAGACGTATGACCATAGTGAATTCTCAATGAGTACATTACTACTAATTACCTCTGCTCCTACTTCCATTCATGCTTGGCATGCGTTAGGACTTGCTCAGGCACTCAAAAGTAAAAATGAAGACTTCCGTGTATTCTTTTACCAAGATGGCGTGCAGGTTGCTAATGATTTTCAATGGGTTCCTGACGACCAGCGTAATTTAACGCATGAATGGCAAAAGCTTGCGATTCGTCTTCCTGTTTGTGTGAGTGCTGCCCTCGCTCGTGGTATTACGGATGCAGAAAATGCCAGTCGCCATCACCTTACTCATCACAACCTTGCCAAAGACTTTGAACTTGTCGGGTTAGGTGAACTTGCTGATGCAGTACAGTCAGCATCTCGTCTTATTCAATTTTAAGTTACTTTGTTTGCTTAGATTGTTGCTTTTAAAAGGTATATTGTGTGAAATCTGTACTCGTCATTTTAAGCCAAGCCAATTTAACCAGTCTTCAAATCAATGAAAGCCTTTCTGCTACTATGGTTTTAGCAACCTTTGGCTCACCAGTCAAAGTATTATTGAAAGATGCAGCTCTTAGTCTTTTGCAAAATGATTTGAGCTTTGATCAATTTCGTCAGGCTTTCAAAGTGGCCTCAAATATGGTCGAAAGTTTTGAGTTCTACGACTTGAGCCCTATTCTGATTGAATGTAAAAATCAGCAGCATCCTCTTGTACAAAAAACCGAACAAGAAATTGAATTCGTTCAGTTGAATGCTGAGTTTATTCAATCTTTTGATCATGTTCTATATTGGTAGATAAAGGTGTAAGTTTAATGAATCCGTCAACACTTTATCTTGTGCAATCTTCTTACCATTCTACGCCGAAAATTATTGATGAATTACGCAATCTTTTTCAGGTAGGTGACCAAATTGTTTTTATGGGTGATGCAACTGCACACCTTTCTGCTGAAATGATTCAACCATTTGAATCTGTTTCATGTTTAAGCATCGAAAAAGATTTAATCGATACGGATATTTTATATCAGGTGAAGGTATTAGATTATGATCAATTTGCTGATCTGGTTTTAACGTTTAATCGTTGTATTTCTCTTAAATAATATATTTAGGCTGGTTTCATGAATTTAGAATTAGACCAAGATGGTCATTTGGTTGATTACACAATCTGGAATCCTGAAGTTGCGCAAGAACTTGCCAAATCGCTTGATCTTGAACTCACCGATTGGCATTTTGAAGTTTTAGCAGCTGTACGTCAGTTTTATCAGCAGTTTGGACACTCTCCAGCAACTCGCCCACTCATTAAATTTTTAATGAAAACGGTTAGTCCAGAGATTAATAATGCGGTTTTACAGCAACAATTTAATACTGGTTTAGTAGCCCGTCACTTAAGTCGTTTAGCAGGGATCCCTAAACCAGCAAATTGCTTATAAAATTAGGTAAACTTTTTGGCGGCAGCGACGCATAAAATCGTTGCTGCTGTAACCACCAACATTGACCAACTTACTTGTTCGTGTAACAAGACCGCAGCAATACCTAATCCCATTAAAGGTTGTAAGAGTTGTAGTTGGCTAATCGCAGCAATTCCTCCCTGCGCAAGTCCTTTGTACCAAAAGAAAAAACCAATGAGCATACTAAATAAAGACACATAAATAAGGCCGACCAAAGCTGATGTAGATACGCTCTGAAATGAAGCTGGCATATAGAAAATAGTCAGAAACAGCATAAAAGGTAGTGACAAAATTAGCGCCCAACAAATGACCTGCCACCCCCCTATTTTTCTTGAAAGTACACCGCCTTCTGCATAGCCAAAGCCACAAAAAATGATCGCCATTAACATATAAAAGTCTCCTATCCCAAGTGAGGTATCACCAGAGATGAAGAACATATAAGCAAATACAACCGCGCTCCCCAAGATTGCAAATATCCAGAAAAAATGATTCGGCTTTTCTCCACCTCTGAGTACAGCAAATATTGCCGTTGCAAGCGGTAAAAGGCTAACAAAAACGATTGAATGAGCTGCATTCATGTATTGCAGAGCAAGCGCTGTAAATAGAGGAAAACCTATCACCACGCCTAAAGAAACGATGGCAAGAGGCCACCAATCTTGCTTGGCTGGTTTTTTTTGTTTTAAAACCAAAATAAGAATAAGGCCTAAAATACCTGCAATTGCCGCACGTGCCGCAGTTAGAAAACCAGGATCGAAACCCATTACGGCTACGCGTGTTGCTGGTAGTGATCCCGCAAAAATAGCCACGCCAATAAAACCATTCACCCAGCCATTCATAAACCTATTCATAATTTTCTCCGTCACTATACGAAGAATTTAAGCTGTGCTAAGGTGAATAAACCAGATACAAAGCAGTACAATTTTAAAGAACTGTAATGTATTAATAACCAGTACAGTTCGGATTGTAAGTCAGTGAACCAGAACAAAACCAAAATTGAAATTGTCATTTCAGAGATTGAGCAACAAATAAAAAATCGGTCTTTAATGCCTGGAGCACGCTTACCCTCCGTTCGTAAGTTAGCAAATAATCTTGGCTTTTCTGTATCAACGGTTGTAGAAGCCTATGAAAGATTAATTGCTCTAGGCAAAATCGAATCAAGAAGTGGGTCTGGATTCTATATTGTTGGTCCGCTTGCCCCTCTTTCTTTAAGCGAATTAGGTCCTAAATTAGATCGCTCAGTCGATCCATTATGGATTTCACGCCAATCTTTGGAGGCGAAAGCAGATGTTTTTAAACCCGGTTGCGGTTGGTTACCTGATGACTGGATGCCATTAGATAGTATTCGTAAAGCATTAAGATCGGCCGCAAGAAGCCCAGATGATTGTTTGATGGGTTATTCAACGCCATTAGGACTACCAGCTCTACGTGATTTACTGGCAAGACGCGCTCAAGCAAAAGGTATCAATGCAAATCTTAATCAAGTGCTTTTAACAGACTCAGGAACTCAAGCGATTGATTTGGTCTGCCGATTTTTACTAAAGCCCGATGATGTAGTTTTGATTGATGATCCTTGTTATTTCAACTTTCATGCATTGCTTAAAGTCCATCAAGTCAAAGTTATTGGTATTCCCTACACACCAACAGGCCCTGACTTAAAGGCATTTAAAGAAGCAATTGAGACTTACAATCCACGTCTTTATATCACTAACTCAGGAATTCACAATCCAACTGGTGCGACGCTGTCTCTTGCTACAGCCCATCAACTCTTAAAACTTATTGAACAATCCAATTTGATTGTCGTTGAAGATGATATTTTTTCAGATTTTGAATATAGCCCTGCTCCTCGGCTTGCTGCTTTGGATAATCTTTCACGTGTCATTTTTATTGGGAGTTTTTCTAAAACGTTATCCGCATCTATTCGTTGTGGTTATATTATTGCTAAATCAGAATGGATTGATCAGCTCACTGACCTGAAAATTGCCACAAGCTTTTCTCATAATGGTGTATCAGCTGAAGTTTTATTAAGTGCTTTAACAGATGGATCTTATCGTAAACATATAGAATTATTAAAGGTCCGATTAGCAAAAGCGATGCACGATACCATTACTCAGTTAGAACCATTGGGTATAAAACCATGGATTAAGCCTCAAGCTGGAATTTTTGTTTGGTGTCATTTGCCAAAGGGAGTTGAAGCTTCAGAAATTGCAAAATATTGTATTAATCATCAGGTTATTCTTGCGCCAGGAAATGCTTTTAGCCAAGCTTCTAATGCTGGCCAATTCATACGCTTTAATGTAACCCAGTCAAATCATGACCACATCTATAAGACTCTAGCTGATGCGATTCAACAAGAGTCTTTATAATTGGTAGTAAAAGAAATTAAGCTTGTTTCTGTTGTTGCTGTATATATGCAAAATAACCCGGCCCAGCTGAAACCTGAACTTGTTTTGCGTGTAAAGGTTCACGGCAAACCGAACATACCATCACTGGTTCAAATTTATGGCCACATGTTTTATGACGATATTCTAAAGGTTTGCCTAAGCCTTGATCCATCCATTTGTCTGCCCAATTCGCCATAGACAAAATAATTGGATAAAGTTCAAAACCTTTATCAGTCAATTTATATTCAAAGCGTTCCTGACGATCAAAATAAGGAGATTTGACTAAAATTTCATATTCAACCAACCGCTTTAAACGATCCGAAAGGACATGACGAGTGACACCTAATGACTTTTGAAAATCGTCAAAACGGCGTATTCCCATAAAAGCATTACGTAATATTAGCATCGTCCATCGATCGCCAATCACTGATAGCATACGAGCAACCGAACAAGGTTGATCACCGATGTCGTCCCATTTCATCTTTATGCGTTCCTCGATATTTCCTAGCCTAATGGCCCTATTGTTTATACCCTAAACCACTTAGCACGATTTATGCAACATTCATTATTAAAATAACTTCTTATCAAGCTTATGAAAGAATTTTCATTATAAAAAATTAAAAGTTATTATTTAAAATTGCTTAATAAATATAACTCACTCAGTTATATAGTGAGTTATATTTATCATTACTGGTTATTAATTTGAAATAAATACGCCCTTCAATATATAACCCGCTTCCAATTTTGCACTTGCCGGAATTCGGACCAGACAATTGGCTTGCATTAAATTACTGAGCATGTGTGATTGCTGTTTTGCCAGACTTTTAACTTTGAGTTGACCATTATCAAAATAGGCATGCATTCGTAAAAAACGCTCGCGTGTATCTTCTTTTAAATCGTTATCTAAAATCGCACTAAACCAATCTGGTCCTGCCGAGTTTCCCTGTAAAGTGTCAAGCAATGCTTTACCGTAAACCTGCATAGACACATAGACCGCAGCAGGATTACCGGGCAACCCCAGCAAATAACAACGGTGATCTGTTTCTGGATGAGAATATTCAGCAAAAAAGAGTGGCTTACCCGGCTTTTGTTTTACTTTCCAAAAGATCTGTTCAAAGCCAGTCTCAAAAGCGCATGGTCGAACAAAGTCATAATCACCTACTGACACTCCGCCTGTAGTTATAATGACATCATGACTATACTTTAACTCATTAAAGTAATGCGTGACTTGCTCCGCTTCATCTGCCACATGAATGAGTTCAACATCTAAACCATAATCTTGAAACCAAGCTTTTAGTAATGGGCCATTTGCATCAAAAATTTTACCTTCAGCTAGATCTTCTGCTGTTTCGGCAACTTCATCACCCGTGATCAAAACAGCGACTTTCGGTGCACGATAGACCTCAACTGATTGCACACCCGTCATACTTAAGGCAGCCAAACTTCCAATATTCAAAAATTGTCCAACTTGTGCAAGTAACTGCCCTTGCTGGATTTCTTCGCCAGTAAAACGAATATCAGCTTGAGGGCGTATATGCTCCGTTAAACAAATCTCTTGAGGTGAAACAACCGATACGATTTCTTGCCTCGCTACATGCGTTGTCCCTTCAGGAATTTTGCCGCCCGTAAATATACGAATTGCTTGACCTTCACTCAAAATGTCATGACTTTCGCTTCCAGCACGAATCTCACCAGTAACCTGAAACTTTTGATTATTTAAATCTTCGGCATGACAACAAAGTGCATAGCCATCCACAGCACTTTGAGAAAAGCTTGGCAAATTAATTTCTGAATAAATTTCTTTAGAAAGATATCTATTTAGGCTATTTTGAAGAGATTGCTGAATTGAACCTAATTTTTTAGGTCGGTTACTAATCAGCTCAATTGCCTCATCTACACTAATCAACCCACGTTCTGCACCACAACCAGTCATTACTCATAGCCTCCCGGATGCGGTAGATCACGGCAAACATCAAAAATATGCACTAATGCTGGCAAGATAGCAGCCATTGATTCGCTTGCTCCACCACGGCTTCCCGGTAAAGTCACCACTAAAGAACGATCAATAAAACCAGCTACGCCACGCGACATTGCAGCATATGGCGTGCGTTTTTGTCCAAATGAACGCGCAGCTTCCATTAAGCCATCTAGCTTACGCTCAAGAAGTGGCTCTAGCGTATCAACAGTAATATCACGCTTACCAATTCCAGTACCGCCGACGGTCATAATGCAAGCATATGATTTGCTCAGCTCAACCACTAAGTTTTTTAAAGTTTCCGCCTCATCTGGCAAAATCTGGTAGTGAATCGGATCGAATCCTGCCTCGGTTAAAGTTTCAACCACAGATTTTCCGGCAGTATCGGGCTTTCTACCCGCTGCTACGGTGTCTGACAACACAATAACCGCAGCCGAAACAGGCTGACGAAGAACTCGCTTAAAGTGTGATTTACCGCCTTTTTTCTTAAGCAATTTACATTGGTCCATCCAGAGTTCTTCTGGTTCACAATGCGGTTTTAACATGTCGTAAATGGTTAAACCTGCGAGACTGGCAGCCGTTAAGGCCTCCATCTCTACGCCAGTTGGACCAATGGTTTCAACTACGGCAACGATCTTTACAAAATCATGTTCTAGTTCATATTCAACATCTGCCCGATAAATCGGCAGTGGATGACACAAAGGAATCAGCTCATCAGTTCGTTTTGCTGCCAAAATTCCTGCAACACGTGCGGTTTTTAATGCATCCCCTTTTTCAGTATTTCCTTGTCTTAATAATTCAATACAGTGCGGTGGTGCATATAAAATTGCTTGTGCTTCAGCAACACGATAACTTTCCGGCTTCATTCCTACGTTTTTCATTATTTATCCTAGTCTTGCTTATTTCAGTGTGAGTGTTCATGACCGGCATGATGGTGATGCTTGTGTTCTTGCGGTGCATCCTTACGAATACAGCAGCCCTCTACATAATGACTCGTGCCATCTGTAAAGAACTCTTCTTTAAAAACAGGCACTTCATGTTTTACCCGCTCAACTGCTTCTTCGCATGCTTGAAAAGCTTCACGGCGGTGGGCTGCATAAGCAATTGCAATAATGGCTGTTTCACCGACATCTAGATGCCCAATCCGATGGACCACTCGCACATAAGATACCTGATACTTTTTCTCAATTTCCAGTTCAATTTCACGTATCATTTTTTCAGAAAGCGGTTTATACGAGGTATATTTCAAAGCCTTAACCGCTTTACCTTCATGGTGATTACGAACTGTACCCATAAAAATATCAATTCCACCGCATTCTGGAAAAGATTCAATAGGATCAAAAATATCTAGTCTTAAAACCTGCTCTTGAATACGTGCAAAATCTCGCATGGCTCATCCTCCTGCAACTGGTGATAATAAAACCAAAGTACATGGCTGATTTAAGGCAGCTTGCCTGGTTATGACATTATCGCCAATAGCGCATGCACATTTTTCCATGGCCTGTGTACATTCTGGATGCAATGAAACAATTTCATCTAAGACATCTTTCACTAAAATATCGGTGGGGAAAACTAACGAAAGATTTTGTGGAAGCAATTTTTCAATTGCACCAAATGATTCGATTTTAATTTGGATAGATTGCTGCATTTATCCCCCAAGCATATGCATACTGATTTTACGGGTTTGTTGATGTTGTAAGGCATGAAAGCCTTTAGCTTTATGCCAAATATAAGGATGGACCAAATTCTTTAAATTTTGGATATACATATCGTATTCTGGTGTACGTTGTTTACTTACCAGCGTTTGAAGCTGTGGCTTAATATTTAAACCCTGCGGCGCAAAGAGACAGTTATAGAGTTCACCTTGTGCCGTTAGTCGTATACGGTCACATTGATGACAAAATGAATGAGTAATGGTAGAAATGATGCCTAGCGCGTAACTATTGTTAAGTAGATATTGACGCGCTGGCTCATGTTGCTGCTCAATCACTTGTACTGAATAATGTGGTTGCAACGCTTGTAGAATTTCAGCTTCACTTACCACATCTTTATTTGACCAGAGTGCATCACCATCAAGTGGCATGAATTCAATAAAACGTAGCGTAATATGATTGGCGATTGACCATTTCACCATAGGTAGGATTTGATCGTCATTTTTATTTTTCATTAACACGCAGTTAATTTTAAAAGGTAACCCTGCATCTTTTGCAGCTTGAATACCCTCAAGAACTGGTTCTAACTTTTTCTTAGTGAGCTCTTTAAATTGAGTCGGATCTAGGCTATCTAAACTAATATTTAAATCATCTAGACCAGCATCTTTTAATTGCTGAGCGTATTTTGCAAGATAATGTCCATTAGTGGTCATTGAAATACGCTTTAAACCTAATGCTTTTAAAGCTTGTAAATCGCGAATGAAATGAACAATACCTTGACGCATTAATGGTTCACCACCCGTAATACGGATGCTTTCAATACCTTGTTGCACCATAAAACTGCAAAACTGAAAGAGCGCCTCAAAACTAAGCAAATCTTGTTTATTTAGCCATTCAGGATGTTCAGGCATGCAATACACACACTTAAAATTACAGCGATCAGTTACTGAAATACGTAACTTTCGCTTGATACGCCCATATTGATCTTGCAAAAGCATTGGCGCAGTTTCAGAGTGATATTGTTTCATTATTTGCACTCATATCGAGAACAGTTCAAATATTGCAAGCACTCATTAAGAGCAATTAAACTTTTAAAATTTCGCCTTAGTAGTGCTTTGATCTTTATTGCAAAATTTGTTCCAATTCTATCATCCATAATTTTTTGGGTTGTATTTGAAATTTCGGCCGTATCGTTTTAGTTCAAACTTTAAAGCTTTACGAAATCAGTGCGGCGTCAACCTTTTATATGCCCTACTTTATTTCTAGCACTTTTCTAAACGGATGGGTACATATTTATGGTACGGTGTTTTAGATAAAGGGTCACAATGCTCACCAGAAATGAGCATGTTTAATTGTGGTCCAATAGGTTCTCCACCTTGAAAGCGCATGCCATAACCATGTGGAAGCGAAACAACTCCTTTTCGCATTCCCTCATCAAAATCTACAGTAACCTGAATTTCTCCATGTTGTGAGATACATTTGATTTGATCACCCACAGCTACACTTAAGGCTTCTGCATCTTCAGGATGAATTCGTAAAGCTCCTTCAGCATCTACTTTTCGCCATGCTGGGTCACGGTAAATTTGATTGGCGTTATAGCTACGTCGCTCACCTGATAAAAGTATGAATGGAAATTCTTCAACATTAACCGGATGATTTTTTAAATTTGTGAGCTCAGTTAACATCTCGGGAATAGCTAGACGTATTTTCTTATCTTTATAAGCTACCAGTTTCCAGACTTCATCATATTCATGTTGCGATAAAACTATACCTGAACGTTGCTTTAAAATTTGTTCAAATAGTTTGACACCTTGTGTTAACGGATTACCCTTGTACCCTGCACGACTTACCGCTTTGGTGTGTAACACAACATATTGAATCGACAGCGGCAATAAAAAAGCAACTGAACCAGCTGAGTTTTCTAACTGCTTACCTAAAGTACGGTAGATAATTGAAGCAGCAAAAGGAATATATTTTTTATTTCGTGCAAAAGTAAGTCCCAATGCCGACAAGTAAGGTAAATAGGCTGTTTTTTTCGAGTCGACCGCAGCTATTTTTTCTAAAATTGGAAAGCGTTTTGGAATCACCTGCATGGCTTCAAGTAATCGTGTATAAATTTCTGCCTCTGGCAAAGTATTCGTTTGAGCGGCCAATACAGGATGACGTAGGTGAAAACCATTTTTAGGAAATTCCAAATTAAAACCAGTAAATTCCCATTTTTCAAACTGGGTATGCGCTGGCAAAATGTAGTCCGCAAGTCTCGCTGTTTCTGTCATCGCAACATCAACTACCACCAATAAATCTAATGCTTTAAATGCTTCCTCAAAAGCTGGTGTATCAGGATAGGTTAATAGTGGATTACAACTATCTACAAACACAGCACGAATTCGCTTTTCCCCTGCTTTTAAGATTTCATCGGGTAAAATATTAGGCGGGAAAAACCCGGAAATCGGGAACATTTTATGGTAAACACTACGTCTATATTTCGGCTTTCTTTCATCTGTATCGCTTAAGATTGGAATAAACATAGTATGTAAATTATTAGTACCTTGTTTTCCAAAGTTCCCTGTCAGTAAGTATAAAAGCTTTTCTAAATAACCATTTAAAGTCGCATTCAAAGTATGTTGAATACCTAAATCAATCCGCACACAGCCTCTTTTTGCTTTAGCAAAGTCTCGAACAACCTGATAAATCAAATCGACAGGTACATCAGCTTTAGCAATATAGTCTTCAATCGGGACATGATTAAATGCAGCTTTTACGTCTTCAAAACCGTGCGTATGCTGCTCAATAAACGCTGCATCATAAAGCTTTTCTTTAATAATGATCGCAATCATGGCTGACATTAAAAAAGCATCCGTCCCTGGTTTTAATTGCACATGGATATCTGCTTGTTTGGCTGTTTCGGTAACACGCGGGTCAAACACCACCATGGTTCGATTCGGATCTTTCTTAATATGTTTTAGCGTGTCTCGAGCGTTGGGAATGCCATGGGCCTGAAAAGGATTTGTTCCAATAAAAAGTACATAATCTGCGTGTTCAACATCTTCTGTGGTATGGCAAGCCTGACTACCAAATAAACGACCATTGAGCCAAAAATCACCCGTTTTTTCTTGAGCAAGTGAGTTGTAAGCATAATAACTTTTCATGGCCAGCAAAAGTTGTCGACCATACGCTGCACCTAAATGATTGCCTTGGCCACCACCCCCAACCGAAGCAAAAGCAGTCCCACCAAAATCATCTCTAATCTGCACTAATCGATCAGCAATTTCTTGTATGGCTACGTCCCAACTCACTTCTTGAAATGATCCATCGGGCTGACGTTTTAAAGGTGTAGTCAAACGGTCTGCGTGTTGCTGGTAATGCTGTAATCTGGCAGCTTTTTGACAAATGTAACCTTGAGAAAAAGCATGTTCGGGATCACCTTTAATTTTGACAAACTGGTTATCTTTAATTTCAACACTTAAACCGCAATTTCTAGAACATAAGATACATGCGGTCACATCTGTTTTACTTTGCTGAGCTGCGTCCATCATTTTTCTGGCTCCGTTTATTTTTATACATCTAGCTAGAATTAAAATAACAAGTTCCAAAATAGAACTTATATATTAGATAGTCAAGAACGCATCATTTAAAATTTGTTTATAACATCACTTTAGTTTGTAAATTGATAGAATCTAATGTTTAACTCGCGGTAAATATCTCTTTAAAAGCATTGATTTGTTTATATTGTTGGAGCTCATCCAAAGAGTTAATGCTATGAAAAAATAAGTTTTGTTTTTGAAATACGGCGACTTGTGCATGTAAAAGCTTAAAGCACTCTTTTAAACTTAATCGTTGTTTATCAATTTGCTCTCGTATCGTAATCAGGCTTTCACGCTTTAATAAGCAAAATGGGTATAAAGCATCCCCATTAATTGAAACATAGGCTGCCTGAGCTTGTTTATTTTTGCGTAGTGCGCTGTGTAATTTCGCAACGACTTGCGTAGGTATATACGTCACATCACAGGGAATACACAAAACATAATCTGCTTTTACATGTGACCATGCGCTTTTCATGCCCATAAGTGGGCCGAAAAAACCGGAAGCATCATCTTGAAAACACTTAATATCAGGCACAATACTTTGATAAATCGAATAATCACGATGACTATTTACCCAAATTTCAGATACAGATGACTTTAGTTTTTGATGAATTTTGAGTAGTTGCGTATCGCCATCAAATTGCTGCAACAGCTTATTTAAACCATTCATACGGCGGGCTTGTCCACCCGCCAAAATGACCAGATCAGTTACGGGATATCCCTTATTCACACTTCCACCTCTTGTTGGCAAGCTTTAATCAAGCCACGAATCTCAGGTAAACATGAACCACAGTTCCCACCTGCTTTTAAACATGCAGTAACCTGTTTTTCATGGGTAATGTTTTGTGTTTTTATCACGTCGATAATTTTATTCTTACCTACTTTAAAACAACTACACACTAAAGGCCCATCATTATTAGTAGCCGACATTGGCATACCCGCTAGTAAAGCTTTTCGGTGCAAGGCGCTCAAACGTTCTCGTTTAAACAGACTCGCTACCCAATCACGGTCTGGCAATAAATCTGGCGGTGCAATATATAGACTTGCAATTACAATGCCATCTTTCAAAATAACGCTATGGCTCAGTTGTGAAGAGATATCTTCTATGCTTAACCATTCAAAGGTTTCATCGGCAAATGGTAAAAAGCTTTTCAGATTCTTTTGAGTATCATGAAAAGTTTGGCGGTCTGCAAGTTCATAACGATTGGTTTTCACCATTTTGACTTTGGTCCACCATGCACAGTGATGTAGCGATTCTTGAATATGCGAATCGTATCCTTCACGAATATAGAGCACACCTTGCCAAGTGGTATAGAACGGCTGAATAGTTACAGGCGTATGTTTGAACTCAGGTTCACCTGAAATTGCATCAACTTCTGGATTAACGACTTTACCAATGCGGGCATCGGATGCAACCTGTTCAGTCCAGTGAATCGGTGCAAAAATTTGCCCACGACGGACACCCGACGAGAATGTTACACGTAGTACACAGCTGCCCCATTTCGAACGAACTTCTACTAAACCTTGATCACGTACACCAAACTTTAAGGCATCACTCGGATGAATCTCGCAAAATGGTTCGGCACGGTGACTGGTCAAATTTGGCGACAAACCAGTACGGGTCATGGTGTGCCATTGATCACGAATACGTCCCGTGTTCAAAATGAGCGGATAATCTTCTGAAACTGCATGTACTGGATCAATGGCAACAGTCGGAATCAATTTTGCCTTGGCATTTTTATGACTAAACTGCCCTTTGCCAAACAGTTGTTGAACCGCTTTAGCATCTTGGTTTTTATTCCACACTGGCCATTGTACTGGTTGTAGAGCATCGTACTCAGCATTACTCAGATTCATTAAACCTTTTAAGTTGAAATAACGGAAAGTATTACTTTGTTCACGCGCATTTATGTCTGCATTGTCTTGTGCAGATAACGCTGCATGCTCATTAAAGATGTCACTTACATTCGCAAAGTCAAAACCATTAAAGCCTAATTTTTTCGCGACTTGGCTAACAGACCACCAATCTGCTTTTGCTTCACCCGGCGCAGGTAAAAATGCGCGCTGACGTGAAATACGACGCTCAGAATTGGTCACTGTGCCATCTTTTTCGCCCCAACCTAAAGCTGGAAGCAATATATCGGCGTAAGCCGTAGTATCGGTATCGGCACAGATATCTGATACTACGACTAACTCGCACTTCTCTAAAGCACGTTTAACTTGATCGGCATCTGGCAAACTCACCACCGGATTGGTTGCCATAATCCAGATGGCTTTAATTTTTCCGGCTTCAACCGCATTAAATAAATCAACTGCTTTTAAGCCAGCTTGTGTTGCAATAAATGGACTATCCCAAAAGGTTTGCACTACTTTTTGATGTAATGGATTATCTAAGTCCATGTGTGCCGCTAGCATATTGGCTAAGCCACCCACTTCTCGACCACCCATCGCATTGGGTTGGCCTGTCATCGAAAATGGTGCGGCGCCGAGCTTACCAATTTTGCCTGTTAGTAAATGACAATTAATAATACTGTTGGCCTTATTTACGCCCTGACTTGATTGATTCACACCCATTGAAAATAGGGTAATTACTTTTTCAGTTTGAGCAAATTTCTCAAAGAACTGCTGTAATTTGTCTAAGGAAATACCGCTACGTTTTGCCACATATTCAATATCGGCTTCTGGGTGGCTGCTTGCCAAAACATCTTGCAGACCTTCGGTATAAGCCTCTACAAATGCCTGATCGGCATGACCATTTTGATATAGATATTGGAATAGGCCATTAAATAAAGCGACATCTTGGCCCGGCAAAATCGGTAAATGTAAATCCGCTTGTTCACAAGTACTGGTAAAACGTGGGTCAATTACCACAACAAACATATCGGGATTGTGGCTTTTAGCCTGCATAATCCGCTGATACAGCACAGGATGGCACCATGCGGTATTAGAACCGACCAATACCACCATGTCTGCATGTTCAAAATCTTCATAACTTGCAGGGACAATATCCTCACCGAAACTACGTTTGTGACCTGCCACCGCAGATGACATGCAAAGGCGTGAGTTGGTATCAATATTTGCAGTGCCCAAATAGCCTTTTACAAACTTATTCACCACATAATAGTCTTCAGTCAAAAGCTGACCTGAAACATAAAATGCAATGCTGTCACGACCATATTGATCGATACAAGATTGGAATTTCTTGGCAATTTTATTGATTGCCGCGTCCCATGTAGTTACCACCCGATCAGCTTTGCGCCCCATCATTGGTTGTAAAACACGTGTTTCTAACCCCAAAGTATCCGCAAGACGGCTACCTTTAATACATAAGCGTCCAAAGTTGGAAGGATGCTCAGCATCCCCCTCAACTTGTACCAGAGGTCCTTGAGGTTTTTGTTGGACGTTTACGCTAACACCGCAACCCACCCCACAATATGGACATGTTGTTTTGATTGTTTTTGCAACATGATCGGAGCTATCGACTTCAACGCTTGGAATACTATTCATAACTGCTCCTTTCCCTATTTAGCCTGCATTTTTTAATGCAAAATCTCGACCAAATAGCAGTTTGTTTCTAAATGAAGAAACAGGTGTTTGGTCTGCAATTAATTCTGCATACCACATGCCATCTTCAGTATCACCAAACAGTACTGCACCGATTACCCGATCGCTTTGAATGATAATACGCTTATAAATCTGGCGTTTTTCATCGTTCAGGATAATGTCTTCATAATCATCTTTCGGCTCAAAATTACCCGCAGAGAATACATCGACTCCACTCACCTTTAACTGAGTCGGTACGGTTGGCGCTTTAAAAGTTAAGCTGCCATGCTCTGCTAAATGGGTCGCGCAAATAAAAGCTTGCCCCCACAGTGGTTCAACCAAACCGAAAGTTTGACCACGGTGTTCGATACACTCACCCACGGCATAAATACTTGGGTCAAATGTTTGCATGGTGTCATTCACCAATACACCACGGTTACAACGTAATCCTGCACTTTGCGCCAAAGCAATATTTGGACGAATGCCCACGGCGAACACCACAAGGTCTGCATCTAAGACCGTGCCATCTTTCAAACGGATTTGCTTCACATGCCCATTTTCATCACCAATTAACGCTTCGGTATAGGCTTCGGTAATGATTTGAATGCCTTTTTGCTCAATGCTATGACGTAATAACTGGCTCGCACGACTATCAAGTTGACGTTCCATAATACGGTCCATCAAATGCAATACTGTGACATTCATACCGCGTTGTTTTAAACCATACGCCGCTTCTAAACCAAGCAAACCGCCACCAATCACCACTGCATTGGTTTTTGAATCGCAGTATTCAATCATGGTGTTGACGTCATAAATATCGCGGAAAGTTAACACACCCTTTAAGCCAACACCTTGAACTGGTGGAATAAATGGTGCCGAGCCTGTTGCCAGAATCAAACGATCATAATCAACTGTCTGACCTTTTTCGGTGTAAACCACTTTACGCGGGCGATCAATTTTTACGGCTTTATCACCTGCAATAAATTTAATGCCTTTATCGTCATACCACTTCGGTGGATGCAACATAATGTCTTCAATGGTTTTTTCACCCGATAAAACTGGAGATAACATAATGCGGTTATAGTTACCCCAAGGTTCTTCACCAATCACTGTGACTTCATAACGGTCTGGGGCCATATCAAGTAAATCTTCTAGACAACGCATCCCTGCCAAACCATTTCCAATTAGCACCAGTTTAAGTTTGTCTTGAGACACACCTGTATTGGTAATATAAGTTTTTTGCGGTACTGCATTGACCCAAACACGGCCATCAACAATTTTGCTTGGATAAACTGAAAGCTTTTGGTCTTTATCTTCTAAACAACGGCCCGTTGCTAAACTGAAATGTTGTTTATAGATTGGTGATGCAATAACACGCTCACCTTGTAAATCACCGATAATCCCACGGCTCATGACATTGGCTTGGCTAAACGGATCTTTATTGCTCAGCACGTAAACACGTTTTTCATGTCTCACACGGAAGATTGCTACCGCTTGACCACCAACTAGCGCACCCGCACCAGTGTTTGGGGTTAAATCATCGAGTGCGCAAACGTCAATCCACTGATTATCAGGAAGCATATTTTTGTCTTGTACAATATTCATAGAAACTCTCCTTTATGCTTCAACCATTGGAATACGGTCTTCTGAACGTTCAGCTTCAGTTAATGGGCGAATTTGACCACGTTCAGTTGTAAATTGAATGTGTGGATCGGCCTGTTCATTTGCTCCTGCGTTGATATACGTTTGGAAGCGTTTACGAACTTCAGGATTTTCCACCGCAGTACGCCATTCGTCTTGATATGTGCCAATAATGTGTTCCATACGGCGCTCAAGCTCGGCAGCCAAACCAAGTGAATCATCCACAACTACAGATTTAAGATAATCTAGACCACCTTCCATGTTGTCGCGCCATACACTGGTACGTTGTAAGCGGTCTGCGGTTTGAATGTAGAACATATAGAAACGGTCGATGTAACGGATGAGCGTTGCTTTATCAAGGTCAGATGCAAGTAACTCGGCATGACGTGGTTTCATACCACCGTTACCACATACATAAAGGTTCCAACCTTTTTCGGTCGCGATAATACCCACATCTTTACCTTGCGCTTCCGCACACTCACGAGTACAGCCAGACACTGCCATTTTTAATTTATGCGGTGAACGTAAACCTTTGTAGCGGTTTTCAAGTTCAATCGCCAAACCAACCGAGTTATCTACCCCGTAACGGCACCATGTGCTACCCACACAAGATTTCACGGTACGCAATGATTTACCGTAAGCATGACCAGACTCGAAGCCCGCAGCATTCAGCTCTTCCCAAATGAATGGAAGCTCGTGAACTTGCGCCCCGAACATGTCAACACGTTGACCGCCAGTAATTTTGGTGTACAAGTTATATTTCTTCGCAATTTGACCAATCGCGATTAAACCATCTGGAGTCACTTCACCACCTGCCATACGCGGTACAACCGAGTAAGAACCGTCTTTTTGGATATTACCCAAATAGTAGTCATTACTGTCTTGTAAGCCTGCATGGCTTGGCTCAAGGACGAAATCGTTCCAGCAAGATGCTAAAATATTTGCGGCAGCAGGTTTACAGATATCGCACCCTAAACCATGACCATGTTGATGAATCAAATCATCGAATGTCTTAATTTCATTGACACGAACCAAGTGATACAACTCTTGACGCGAGTACGGGAAGTGTTCGCAAATGTGGTTATTTACAGTCACACCTTGACGTTGCAACTCTGACTTCAACACTTGTGTCACTAATGGTGCACAGCCACCACATGCTGTTGCTGCTTTGGTGCATTTCTTTAATGCACCTAAAGAGGTCGAACCATCGCTAATTGCTTGGCAGATGTCCGCTTTTGATACGTTATTACATGAACAAATGGTCGCGCTGTCTGGAAGTAAATCTACACCGCTACCACCAGACTTACCTGCTGATTGTTCAAAGCCCGGCATAATCAAGCTTTCCGGCACTTCAGGTAAAGCCAGACCGTTTAACATCATTTGTAAAAGGTCGTTGTACTCTTTCGCATCGCCCACCAAAACCGCGCCCAACAATTTGGTTTTATCTGCATTTACAACAATCTTTTTATAAACCAGCGCATGCTCATCTGCATAGAAATAGCTTAATGCACCCGGAGTCATGGCATGTGCATCACCTACAGAGGCAACGTCCACACCCATCAACTTCAACTTGGTGCTCATGTCTGCACCGGCGAAGCAATTACACTCTTCATCTAAAATGTGTTTTGCTGCAATACGCGCCATGTCATAGCCCGGTGCAACCAAACCATAAATTTTATTTTGCCAAAGCGCACATTCACCAATGGCATAAATATTGTTATCTGAAGTTTGGCAATAATCATTAATGACGATACCTCCACGCTCACCAATCGCCAGACCACTATTGCGTGCGAGCTCATCACGTGGACGGATCCCCGCAGAGAATAAAATGACATCTGCTTCAAGCTCGCTACCATCTGCAAATTTCATTACATGTGTAGTGCTGTTACCACATTCGATAGATTGTGTCGCTTTTTGTGTATGAACTTTTACACCAAGGTCTTCAATTTTACGGCGTAAAACTTTACCGCCCAAGTCATCAATTTGAACTGCCATTAAACGTGGTGCAAATTCAACAACGTGCGTTTCTAGATCTAAATCACGTAAAGCTTTTGCAGCTTCAAGTCCAAGTAAACCACCACCAATGACTACGCCTGTTTTTGCATTAAGACTCGCTGCACGAATCGCGTCTAAGTCTTCAATCGTACGGTAAACAAAGCAGTTTTCACGGTCATTACCCGGAATTGGTGGAACGAATGCATACGAACCAGTTGCCAACACCAATTTGTCATAGCTGATGACATCACCATGATTGGTTGTGACTGTTTGTGCAGCTGTATCAATTGCAGTTGCTTTTGTATTTAGACGTAAGTCAATGCCATGAGCATCAGCAAAGTCAAAACGCGCCAAAGATAAATCTTTTGCTGATTTCCCAGAGAAATATTCTGTTAAATGCACACGGTCATACGCGATACGAGGTTCTTCCGCGAGAATCGTGATTTCCAGTTCATCATCTGCTTTTTCTAAAATGGCTTCGATGAATTTGTGGCCCACCATACCATGACCAATCATTACCAATTTCATAGTGTTTCTCCTCAAATCACGTTGCTTTTAAGCTGCGTTATTGCGTTCTCAAATAGACGTTGTTTTTTTGCCTTGTGTTCTACCGAGAAGCGAATCAATCTCACAAAGCATGTAGCTGCTTGGAATCCATTTTTCCCACTCGTTAATGACACCCAATGCACAGCAAAGTCATAAAAAGAAATAAAAAAAGCGAGCCCCCTCATAGAGAAGGCTCGCATCGCTGGAACTGAAAAATTAGATAATTCAGATGTAACTTTTTTATGCAATAAAAATAAAGACATGGCCTTCACTCCGACTGAACGTAAATTCTTTGTGTGCACAGTTGCACTCACAAATTCGATCAGAACGGACATCGTTGGCCGTCTTTAAAACTTATGGTCGTCTTCGACCTGTAATTAAGTAAGCATTTTGCATGCCAATCCTTATATAAATTTAATTTAAAAATTTTTTATTTTTAATTTCATATAGATATAATTTCGCCACCTATCTTATAAAAATAATGTCTTATTCTATTTGCCCCATCGCTGTACACTTAAATGGTTAAGATAAAAATATGTCTTGCCACAAAATGAATCGTATTTTTGCACCAAGACTGACCACATTCATTGTTTAGCTCGCTGAAATGCCACTTAAACTGGATTTTTTGTTTAGTTTTGGATGGCACTAATCTTGCTTAAAACCTGATAACAAAAAACGCGTCGAATTGGCGCATTTTCTTAGCCTGATTTTCTGAACTTATGCCAAAACTCAAAATAGCCCTTATTGATGATGATCATGCGCGAGCAGACTATATAAGAAAAAGTCTGCTTGAAAATGATTTTGAAGTGGTCGCTTGCCTTACTTTGGACCATTTAAATATTTTTCGTCTCGAGCATTTACAAGCCGATGTGATCTTGCTCGATATGGATCATCCTCATCGTGACATTATTGAAAGTTGTGTGAGTAGCTATGACCTACCGACTGTCCTGTTCACTAAAAATTCAGATAAAGACACCATCAAACAAGCCATCGATGCGGGAGTAACGGCTTATATTGTAGATGGCATAGACCCTGCCCGTTTACATACCATTTTAGAAATCTCGATTGAGCAATATAAAAAACACAAAAAACTCGAAGGTGACTTAAAAGAGGCTCAAACCAAACTGGCTGACCGTAAAGATGTTGAAAAGGCCAAAGTGTTACTCATGCAACTCCACGGTCTGCCTGAAGATACAGCTTTCCAACTTCTCAGAAAAAATGCCATGAGTCACCGTATAACGATTGGAGAAATGGCACGGCGGTTACTTGATGCCCAAAAATTACTCAACAATCAACTAAAGGATGAATAAATGAGCACATTAGAAAAGACTCAATTACAACTCGGCTATATTCCTTTGCTTGATTGTCTTGTATTGCTTTGGGCAAAACAAAGAGGCTTCTTTGAAGAGGTGGGTTTAGATGTCACTTTAGTTAAAGAAGCATCATGGGCAAGTCTTCGAGACCGTCTTGCTTTTGGTCTATTAGATGCAGCGCATTGCTTATCTGCAATGTTACCTGCGGCGGCTGTAGGCACGGATCAAATTGGCACGCCACTACAAACATCACTCGTTTTAAGTGAAAACCGTGCTTTCATTAGCTTAAGCCAAAAACTTACTCATCAACTTGCAATTCAAAAAAATGATACGGCCCAAGTAACGGCTCAAAAAGTGGCAAATTATCTCGAACAAGGTCACTCCATTTCTTTAGCGCATGTATTTAAGCATTCTATTCACCATTATTGTTTAAGAGAATGGCTCGCTTTAGCAAACCCTGAACTTGCTCAATCTATCCAGCTCAAAACATTACCGCCACCTTATATGGTTGAAGCATTAGACAAACATGTGATTGATGGTTTTTGTGTAGGAGAACCTTGGAATACTCAAGGCGAGCTTCTGGGTTTAAGTAAAATGATTTGCTCAAGTCAAAACATTATTCCACCTGTGGCTGATAAGGTTTTAGCCGTAACTCAAGAATGGGCTGAACAGCATCCACAAACACTGGTTGCACTCACCACGGCAATTATGAAAGCCCAACAAGAATTGAGTGAGTTAGACGATTTTGCTCCAATTTTAAAATTATTAGTCGAGTTTGGAATTGTGCGCTTCCATTGTTCAGAAGAAGTACATGTCGACAAATACTATATGATTCAGGATATTGTCCGTCATTTAGTAAAAGAAAGTGCACTTCCAAAAGTAGAAGACTTTTATTGGCTGCTCGAGCAAATGCAAAAATGGGATGAACTTCAACTCGACCAAGCACAAATCACAAGCTTGGGTGCTCAATGCATTAATCTTGAGGCTTATGAACAAGCTAAACAACGTTATCGTTCATAACTTTTCTACTTATTAAATCACCATAAAAAAAGCTGTCTTTTATGACAAAGACAGCTTGAAAGACCCATAAGACAAAATGCGAAACACGCATTACTATACTTTCTGGACTCAACTGATCCGTTGAAAATATAACGCTTATGGAAATGATCATATCTATCTAAGCGTATCATTTTCAGACATTTTCATATCAATAACTGCCACTTGATCAATTTCAATTCATTATTCAAAGCATCTTAAGTCAGTCTTAAAATATTTATCTCTTCTTTAAGCCTTAAATCTACCCATGCTCAAGACAGAATAGTGATGCATCAATTACGCGGATGAGGTCATAAATTTCATTTTATTTCTTCAAAATAATTTCTCGCATCTGTCTTAATTAAATTAATTTTTTTAGCTCTAAAGTAATTTATTGCCTATGTCATTATATTTAAAAAGATTTATTTATTAATCCTTTTGTAAAACTTAAATATTACGATTCAAATAATTAGATAAAAAAAATTAGTGAAAAATCCTCTAAGTCCCTCCTGTTTTTAGTTACAAACCGCAACAATCATGGCACAAATGGTAATAATAATTAAATTAATAATCATTATCATTCACACCACATAAAAACCTGAGAAGATCTACCATGATCCATGAAAATATTCTCGACTGCATAGGTAAAACGCCACTACTACAATTATCAAGGCTATTCACGCATCAATCGATCTCAGTGATTGCGAAAATGGAATTGTTAAACCCAGGAGGAAGCATTAAAGACCGTCCGGCATTATTCATGCTACAGGAAGGTCTGAAATCTGGAGTGATTAATAAAGACAGTCATATTGTTGAAAGTTCATCAGGGAACTTAGCTATTGCGCTTGCAATGGCTTGCAAAATATATGGATTAAAATTTACTGCCGTTATTGACCCAAAAATTGCCTCAGCAAACTTACAAATGTTGAAGCTCTACAAGGCCAATATCGAGATGGTCTCTGAAAAAGACCAAAACGGCGGTTATTTAAAAACCAGAATTGACACTGTAAAACGACTCTGCCAACAGCTTCCAAATGCTGTTTGGATTAATCAGTATGCAAACCCAAATAACTGGAAAAGCCATTATTTTGGAGAAGCAGAAGAAATCCTAAATCAAATTGATCGCAAGATTGATTACCTCGTGATTGGGGCAAGTACCTCTGGCACGATTATGGGCGTATCTCGTCGCCTTAAAGAAAGATTTCCAGAATTAAAAGTGATTGCAGTCGATATCGTCGGCTCTGTATTGTTCGGTGGTACATCTGGTCCACGTGAAATTCCTGGGATTGGTGCAAGTACTGTCCCACCGCTACTCTCCCCCGATGAAATTGATGATGTCATTTATGTAGATGACTATGAGTCGGCACTCGGTTGCCGAGAACTTCTTGAGCATGAAGGAATCTTTGCTGGCGGTTCAAGTGGCTCATCAATTTCAGCCATCAAAAAACTGATTCCAACCATTCCTGATGGATCGTGCGTCTTAACACTGTTGCCCGATCGTGGCGATCGTTATCTCGATCTGGTTTATGAAGATGAATGGTTCGAAATGATCAAGAAGCGTCACTTCAATCGAAACTTACGACGCCAAGAAAACCTTACTTTACAAAATGTTGTTTAACCTTCTCCTTAGGAAATATTCATGAGCAATTTGGCTACCCTTCGCTATTTAAGTCAATCAGATTTATTAAATCTTGGCGCAAATCATAGTAATTCATTTATTGAAGCAATTACTGAAGGTTTAACCCTGCATGCAAATAAACAGTTTGTTCAACCTTTAAAACCTTATCTTCGCTGGCAAGGTGCAGACCATATTGCCGACCGTATTATCGCAATGCCTTGTTATTTAGGCGGCAACGACCCGATTGCCGGAATCAAATGGATTGGTTCAAGACAACATAATCCTAAAAAATTCAATATTCCGCGTGCCAGCGCACTGATTGTTTTAAATGACTCAGAAACAAATTATCCAGTTGCGGTGATGGAAGGCAGTCTCATCAGTGCCATGCGAACTGCGGCAATTACTGGTGTTTCGATTAAATATCTAGCAAAAAAAGACTTTTCCGACATTACCGTTATTGGCTGCGGACCAATTGCTCAAATGCAGATTAAAACTGTGCTTGAACAATATGCTCAAGTGAAAAAAGTACATTTATTTGATGTAAACCCTGAAGCAGCTGAAAAACTCAAAGCGTTGTTTTTATCAGAATATCCGAATCTAGAAATTGAAATTCATGACAGTGCTAAGTCTGCGATTCAACAAGCCGATGTCCTCATTACCTGCACAGTCTCAGATAAACCTTACATTCCATTTGAGTGGCTTAAAAAAGGCTGCTTTGTTTCAAATATTTCAATTATGGATATCGAGCCTGAAGTCTTCTTAAAAGTCGACAAAGTGATTGTAGATGACTGGGACCAATCAAACCGAGAAAAGAAAGTCATCAACGTGCTCGTTGAGGATGGCTTATTCAGCCGTGAAAAACTGCATGCTGAACTTGGCGACATCATTATTGGTCATAAAAACGGTCGTGAACACGAAGATGAAATCATTTTGCTCAACCCAATGGGCATGGCGATTGATGACATTGTCTGCGCTAAATGGTTCTTCAATGCCGCACAAGAACAAAACGTTGGCACGGTTCTACCGCTTTTATAAGAATAGGAATAACTAAAATGTTAGATCGGATTTACACAGCACAACTACAAAAAACGATAGATGCACTCTACATGGAGAATTATGGAGATTTTAAAGATCACATTTCCTATAAAAAGCCTTATATGGCAATTACTCTCAATGATGAGTTGGAACTCTATTTCAGCTGTTTAAAAGTAGATGGTGTAAATCCTTTCTATGTTACCCAACCCGAAGTTTTGCTTCATAACCTTTTGAGCAATACAACTTCTAAAATTTCTATTTCTGAAGTTTTTAACTATTTAACCCAAGCAACTTGGTGGCCATCTCCACACCATCAAAAAGCGATTAATTATTGGTTCGACAACTTAGTGACGGCTGAAAAAATTCCTCAAATTTTACAGTCAGCCCTTTCATTTTCTTCGCCTTTGATTACTAGTGAGTTGCTATCACTGGTCGCTGATCGTCCATTTCATCCGTTCGCTCACTCAAAAGGCGAACTTGCAGCACTCACAACTCAAAAAGAAATTGAGGTGTATTGGTGGGCTTTTAAGAAAGATGATGTGATCAATAATATGGAGTCCATTCCTCACAAAGAGCTTCTGTTATCAGAATTTGAGGAAAGTCTTATTGCTGACAAAATGGCTCAGCTTTCAGATGATTACTTAGCCCTGCCTTTACTAGAGACTCAACATCGCTATTTAAAGTTTGAAGAAAATAAGTATGAAGGTATTGACCTAAACCATGTCACCACAATTGGTTTACCGACTTCTTCTTTAAGAACCCTTATTCACAACGCAAACCCTACTCTGCATTTAAAACTCTCAACCAATGCCAAAACATTAGGTGCAATCCGCTCCATGCCAGGCCGTTATTTAATGAATGGTCATACGGCTTATGATTTTTTAAATGAAGTCATTAATGAAACTGCTTTATTAAAAAATCGCCTCTTTTTGAGTAATGAAACACATTGGTGGGTGCTCGGTAAACAAGAGCCTATTGTAAAGAATTTAGGTGTAATCGGCTGCCAAGTCAGACATTTACCCGACTTTTGCCAAGATAAAAACGTCACGCCAATCACTATGTCAGCTTTAAGCTGTACGTATGTCGACCCTTGGGAAACTTTAGGCGTTGAAGGTGACAAATGGTCATTACTAAAAGACTTAAGTGTTCATTTTATTCAAACATTCTTAACGCTTTGGGCAAAAGGAATCATGCCTGAATGCCACGGGCAAAACACTATGGTGTGTTATGAAAATAATAAGTTTAAATGCTTTGTTTTGCGTGACCACGATACCTTAAGAATATGTACCACAGCCATTGAAGAAAATGGTTTTACACCTCCGATTTATACCATCGATACGAGCACACCGAACAATCTTATCTTTACTAAAAATGAAGACTTATTTAATTACTTCATTACCCTAGGAATTCAAATTAACCTCTACCCGATTGCTTTAGCTACCTTGAAGTATACGGATCGTACAGAAGGCGATTTTTGGGAGATGGTTCAAGACATTATTCAAGATTTTGTGGAAACTCAACGCATTTCAGAACGAACAAAATCGCAAATTCAAACCTATCTTTTTGACAATAAGACTTGGCCATTCAAACAGCTACTTACGCCTCTACTTGCGCAAGAAAGCGACTCAACAGGCATGCCAAGTAAAATCGGAAGTACGCCAAACCCTTATCACAGCTTATCTGTTTCTAGCTATGAGACCATGGATATCTAAATCATGCGCTCATCTCGCCTAGATCATTTCATTATTTTGCTCTGTCAGTTTTTTTCCACTTTTGGGCTTATGGTGCTGATTCCGATCATGCCGCTCTATATGGAAAAACTGACGTCGCATATGAGTGCTCCCACTATCTGGGCAGGTTTGGCACTCGCGGCTCCGGCTATTGGCAGTTTATTTACCGCACCGATTGTGGGTCACCTATCCGACACATTCGGCCATAAAAAAGCCTTGTTACTTTCTCTGGCTGGTTTCTGTATTTCAATACTGCTCATGGCGAGCGCCCAGCATTTATACCTGTTTATTTTCGCGCGAATTTTACTCGGTTTTTGCGGTCTTTCTGTGATTTTAAATGCCTATGTTTCATATCTTTCTAATGAACAACAACGTGGTGCCGCTTTTGGGCAACTACAAAGTAGTGTTGCGCTAGCTTGCCTATGTGGTCCCGTGCTCGGCGGGATATTTATGGATCAATGGCGGGTTGAAGTATTACTCAACGCGACAGCATTTGTTGTGATGACACTCATTGTGATTGCATCAATTGTATTAACCAATCCCGTTAAAACAGAGGTCACAAAAACCAAAGAGAAATCTAAGCTTCCAGCTTTCTTTGATAGAACGATTTTTTCGTGGTTAAGCGCCGGCATTTTGGTTCAAGCGGGCGGCTTTGGTTTGGTGTCATGCTTTGTTTTATACATTAGTGAAATAAGCCAAAGCACTCACTCATCGTTATCTGCTGCGAGTTTAACGGGAACAATTCATGCGCTTTCATGGGGAGCAGCATTTATTGCTGCAACCTATTGGGGAAAAAGAAATGATGATAAAGGAGATTCTTTTAATAACTTCATTTACGCATCTTTAATTTGCGGCATCACGATTTTCGCATTGATCTGGGTTTCTAATCTCTGGCTGATTCTTGTATTACGACTCATACAAGGCTTCTGCTTTGCAGCCCTTATTCCTTCGATCTTACATACAATTTCTCTAAAAGCCGGCGCTCAAAGCCAAGGAAAAGTGATTGGTATTTCTAACAGTGCCTTTGTCTTAGGACAACTTATTGGCCCAATCACGATCACGCTCACCTACTCATTTTTCAATATTACTGCTGCATTAATCTGCACCTCACTATTTTTTATCGGTGCGGGATTAGTAGTGATTTTGAACAGATTCTTAATGGATACAATTTTAGAAGAGGCACAAGAATGAACTCAATTATTACAACCGATGCATGGTCTTATAAACTTTTCGAACAGTACCTGAATACTTTCTTTCGTGAACTCAAAGTAAATCTTGAAAAGCACATTATCCCAGCTCAAGATTCTCCTTTATTCACCCTATATGCTGAGCAACCAGACACACTGTATTTTGCTTATACGTTTAATGCGTCTAACACGATTGTTTATGGTGCAGTTCAGCATCTTTCAACTACGGGTTATCACCGATATCAACGTGGTTTTGTCCTGCAAAACTTAAACGAAAATACTTTTGACTCACTCACCAACCCTAAACAGTTAGTGAAACTGATTACAGATGAGTTGAATAGCTTATTTAAAGATAAAAATCAAAATAAGAACCTGTACTCAGATATTGCCAATAGTATCGAAAATACAAAATTCTTTTTAGAAAATAAGCCATCTCAAACAGCATCTAAAGTAGTTAGTGGTTTTCAGGCTACTGAACAAGGCATGTTATATGGGCACCCTTTTCATGTGACTTCTAAAGCCAATTTAGGTTTTTCTAAAGAAGACATGAAAAAGTATAGCCCTGAGTTAGGCGCAAGTTTCCAACTTCATTACTTTGCAATTCATTCTTCTTTAATCCAAAAGCTTGTAAGTGAAGAACAGTCTTCTCACCGTATTGAAGATGAAGTTTTAGAAACTGCAAAAGAACGCTTACAAGAAAACTTAGCAAATTACGAGTTAATGCCAACCCACCCTTGGCAAGCTAATTTCTTACTTCAACATCCATCTTTGAAGAAATATTTAGATAGCCAAGACGTGATCTATCTGGGAGCTTTAGGTCAAACCGTATGGCCGACCTCATCCGTTCGTACAGTGTGGTTACCTCAATCGAATCTATTCTTAAAGCTATCAATTGATGTACGAATTACCAGTTTCATTCGTAATAACCCAATGGATGAGATGGAACGCGCGATTGATGCGAGCAAAATTATTATTAATCACAAAATTAATGAGCAATATCCAGACCTTGTGATTCTGCCGGAATTAGAGGCAAAAACAGTCAAAATTCCAGAGCTTGAAAGTTCATTTGGCATTCTTTATAGAGCAGGACTCACGCCAGAGGTATTAGAAAATACCAGAATGCTAGGTGGCTTGGTTGAAGAAAATGAAAACTATGAAATCCCGCTTTTAAGCATTATTCAGCAAGCGGCACCCAACCAAAATCTACAATCGAAAGACGCGAAAGACTTCATTACTTTCTGGTGGAAACAGTACGTTAAAGTTTCACTCATTCCATTAATTGAGTTGTTTGCAAATAAAGGCATTAGCGTAGAAGCGCACATGCAAAATAGTTTAATGGAATTTAAAAACGGCTATCCACATCGCCTTATTCTTCGAGATATGGAAGGCATTAGCATTGTTCCAGAAATGATAGAAGACGACTCATCTATTTCTGAAGATAGTACCGTTTGGTTCTCTCAGAAAGATGCGTGGACCTTTTTAAAATATTACCTTGTGATCAATCACATTGCTCATCTCATCAGTGCAATTGCACGAGTTACGGCCATTGAAGAATCTGAACTTTGGCAAGCCACACGCCTTACGCTCACGCAAGAAAATTTTAGCGCCAAAGGCCAGCAATATCGCGATTTATTAATTAATTCACTCACATTACCAATCAAGGCAAATATGTTAAATACGCTCTACCACAGTGGTGGCAATCCTATCTGGATTGAAGTTGAAAACCCTATTTATAAATATCGCGGTGCAGAAGCACTTTGCCCTCTTCAACCAACACAACAAACCAATTATAAAACCCTCGCGGAAAATCGCGTGATGGGCCAATTATTAGAAGCACTCATTTTTGAAAATACTTTTAAATACGAGTTTTCTAAAGGTCAGATCAAGTTTTATATTTCCGATACCGTTTTTTATACTTGCGCGGCTAAACGACATTTCAGTTTTAAACGAATTAAGTTAAATCCTTCGAGCTTAGTCCGTTCTGATATTAGTTTAGATGCTGAAACTCGTCCTAGCTTAAAAACGCTACTTGCCGATCTAAAAAATATTATTGAAGCTGACCCAGTTAAATGGCAAAACTTTAATGATGAACTCAATTTAACTTATGTTAAGCATGCGCAGACTTTAAGCCAAGCCCCTGTTCAACCTTTAAGAACCTTGCCATACCTAGAACAAGAAGCGCGGATTACCAACGCCCATTTATATCACCCGAGTTTTAAGTCTCGTATCGGCTTCGATTTAAAAGAAAATCAAAAATATGCACCAGAGCTTTCTGAAGGTTTTACGGTTCAATGGGTGGCGACTCATAACAGTTTATGCAAACTAGTTTTAAGTGAAACTATTAACTTAGAACAGCTTTATAAACAGCATTTTTCAGAGAAAGATCTGCAAACTATCAATGATCAATTGAAAGAGCAAAATGTAGAGTTTAAAAATTATATCCTTACCCCAATTCACCCGTGGCAGTGGGATAAAATTATTGAATTATATTATCAAGATGCTATTAGCAACCAACTGATCATCCCGTTAGATATTGAAGGTCCGACTTATTTACCGCAACAGTCGATTCGCACATTATCAAATATTAGCGACATCTCAGCGCTTTCTCTTAAATTGGCAATGAACTTGGTCAATACTTCTACCTCTCGTGTATTGGCACCGCATACCGTTCAAAATGCGGCGAAAATGAGTGACTGGCTTTATAACATTGTTGAGCAAGACCATATTTTAGAAAAACAGCGCAAGCCTGTTATTTTAAGAGAGATTGGCGGTCTTTCAGTTAACCAGCAAATTGCGCTACCTGTTCAATACGGCGCACTCGCCTGCATTTGGCGCGAAAGTATTTACAGCTACTTAAAAGAAGGCGAATCGGCAACGCCAGTAACAGGACTAATGCAACTCGATACAGACCAAAAACCGCTGATTGATGAGTGGATTCAAGAGTACGGTATCGAGTTCTGGTTAGAAAAATTACTCACCAATGCTTATTTACCAATCATGCATATTTTATGGTGCCACGGCCTCGCTTTAGAGTCCCATGCACAAAACATGGTTCTGATTCATAAAAATGGTTTACCTGTTAAAGCGGCTTTGAAAGATTTCCATGATGGAATTCGTTTTAGTCGTCATCTTTTACGTGAGCCAAACCTTTTACCTAACTTGCAAGATGCGCCGAAAGAACATGCCAAGATTAACCCGAACTCGTTCTTGGAAACCCACTCTCCAAATGAGTTAAGAGACTTTACTCAAGATGCGCTTTGGTTTGTAAATCTGGCTGAGTTAGCGATTTTCTTAAATGAACATTATGACTTCGATGAAATCAAATTCTGGACCATGTTAAGAACCATCATTAATCAGCATAAAGAAGCTCACCCAGAGTTTAGCGAACGATATGAATTGTTTAACTTTACAGATGACACCATTGATATTGAACAGCTCGCAAGCCGCCGTTTCCTTCCGGAAATTCGCTTAAGAGTACAAACCACGCCGAACCCGCTCAGCCTTATTAAGGAAATTGAATATGAATAAGCATTCGATTTCTTTTAAGAAACGAATAGCAAATGGCGAGACGCTCTACGGAATCTTTTGTTCCGTAGCTTCTCCGATTAATGTCGAGCAAATCGCACTTGCGGGCTACAACTTTATTATTATCGACTTGGAACATACTTTATTTACTACGTCTCAAGTCGAGACGATGATTTTAGCCGCTAGAACCATGAATCTTGATGTCTTTGTGAGGGTGCCGTTAAACGCCAACCATTTAGTTCTACCTCTGCTCGATGCAGGGGTAACGGGTATTGTTTTTCCGCGTATAGAAAATGCTCAGCAAGCACAAGAAGCCGTGAACTATTGTCACTATATGCCTCTTGGGCAAAGAGGTCTCAACTCGACAAAGTTAAATCGATATGGCATGGATGATTTAGCTAGTTTTGTTCAACACGCAGCAAACGAAACTGTTGTCGTTGCCATGATTGAGAGCTTGGAAGGACTGAAACAACTAGATGAAATATTAAAAGTTGAAGGTATTGATATTATTCTGGAAGGTGCTGCCGACCTTTCTCAATCTATGGGAATGCCATGGCAATCTAGCCATCCAAAAGTGAAAGAAAAAGTTCAAGAGATGTATGCTAAGACTAAAAATAGTCAAAAGCATTTCTGTGCTATTCCCCGACAACCTGAAGATATTGCGGCATGGAAACAACAATCCGTTCAGCTTTTTGTACTCGGTGATGACCGCAGCATTATTCGCCGTGCCCATCAAAATCATTTGAATTCTTATAAAGAAATCTCATAAATTTTCAGTTGTGTAGAGCGATGGATGCACCTTCCTCTACACAACAATTAATAAAAATAAATTTTATTATTTTTTGTCCAACAACGATATTGTGAATTACAATCATTCTCACTTATAATTCGACAAATTTAAAATCACTCTCAGGGCGAGACAATGGGAAATAAGATAAAAAGTCACAAACTTTTTACGAGGAAGTCTGAAGTAAAAAATATCATTCCAATCCTTTCACTTGGTGGGGCCATTATTCTTTCCAATTCAGCTTTTGCTGCTTCACCTGCTGAAACTACAGAAACAGAAAAGAAACCCGAAGCTCTCCCGACAATTACAATTACTGCTTCACGCGCAGATGAACTTTCTACTTCTGCCAAGCAAGTGACCAAGCTAGATCAAAAACAAATTGAACTTTTAAGAAATGGTTCATCTGGCAGTATTGCAACCGTTTTAGCAAAAGCCGTCCCGGGCCTATCAGACTCAAGCCGCACCATTACCGATTATGGTCAAACTTTACGTGGTCGTAATGCTCTCATCTTGGTGGATGGCGTTCCAATGAACCTGACACGAGACACATCAAGAGGACTTTCAGCAATTGACCCTGAAAGCATTGCCAACATTGAAGTCATTCGAGGCAGTAACGCAATTTATGGTGGCGGCGCGGCAGGCGGTATTATTTCAATTACCACAAAAGCTGCGGGTGGCGAACCTACAGCAAAAACAGTCGTTGGGCTCCAAACGCCTTTAACAAATTTTCGTTCTAATGCTTTAAGTGGCGATATTCACCAATATTTCACAGGCAGCTTTAATGCTTTTGACTATGCGCTCGACTTTGGTTATCAGCGTATTGGTAGCCCGTACGATGCAAGTGGTGACCGTGTTGCACCAGAACCAAGTCAGGGCGATTTATATGATTCTGATGGCTATAGTATCGGTGGTAAACTTGGTTATCATATTGATGACAACCAATACCTACAATTCGCTGCAAACTATTATAATGCCGAGCAAGACTCAGATTATGCATCTGACCCAAGTGTGAAAAATGCTCCTGCTGGGACTGTACCAGCGAAAGCAATTAAAGGCTTAAAGCTCAAAGACCAAAATAAAAACGAAAACCAGATCTACAATTTAACTTATAACCATAAAGACTTTTTTGGTAATAAGGTTGATGCACAAATTTATTATCGCGACTTCTTTACACGTTTTTCACCATTTGATGCACGAAAAAATGCAAATCGTGGAGGACAAGTAGATCAGATCTATCAAGAAAATAATGTACTTGGTAGCCGCTTAACTGTTACTACACCACTTGAGTTTTTAGGTGACACCTCACTGGTTTGGGGTGGTGACTTTAGCCGCGAAAAAAGCGAAATGCCTTTAGATATTTTCGATCAAAAAATTTATGATCAATCTGGTGGCTTAGAGTTTGTAAAAATTGGCAAACTTATTTATTTACCTGAACTCACTACGCAAAGTGTGGGTGGTTTTATACAGTTAAAACACCGCTTTAATGACCAATGGTCAGCAGAAGCTGGTACGCGTTATGAAGACAGCTATGCCCAAATTGATAGCTTTGTTCCTTTATCACAATTAGGTAAGCCCAACCCTTACACCGTTGAGGGGGGGAAAGTGAAAGCTGATGCATGGTTGTACAATGCTAACGTGACTTTCTCTCCAGATGACCAACACTCGATTTATGCATCTTTTAACCAAGGTTTCCAATTACCTGATGTTGGTTTGATTATTCGTAATGCTGGTGAAGGTTTTAACCTTGGTTCGTCATTCTTAGAACCCGTAAAAGTAGATAACTACGAGTTAGGCTGGAAAGGAAACTTCAATAACTTCTCTTCAAGTTTAGCGGTCTTCCACTCCACTTCCGACCTAGGTGCTGTGCAATCGTTCAACAATGGTTTAGTACTCGCTAGAACCAAAGAAAAAGTCACTGGTGTTGAAGCAACTTTTGATTATCTTGACGATGCCAATGTTTGGGGAACTGGTGGTAGTGTTACGTGGATGAAAGGTCGTGAAAAGCCGCAAAACGGTGCTGAACAAGACATGACAGGCTTCCGTATTCCACCATTAAAAGTCACAGGTTATATTTCTTATAGCCCAACGGAAACATGGACGAACCGCCTGCAAGCTACTTACTTCGGTTCAGAAGATTACCGCTTAAATGGCAAAAATAGTTTTGGTCGCTATGATGTAAAATCTTATACAACAGCAGATTTAATCAGTAGCTTTGCGCTTAACAAAAAAGACACTGTGACGATTGGTTTAGAGAACATGTTTAACCGCAAGTATTATCCTCTATATAGCCAATTATTACGAACTAGCGATAACACTAGCCATTTAGTAGCAAATGGTGCAACGCTTAAAGTTTCTTATAGCCATAAGTGGTAATCAAAAACTGACATTGAATGTGTCACAAAAAGGAGATCAATGCGATCTCCTTTTTTATTAAAAATATTAATTCCTTATCTATTTTTTCCATTATTAACCTGAGGTAAACCCACAGAACCACCCTAGCATTCTGCTAAAAATTTTGTTAACTTGATTTTGTTACATATTCAAGATGCAACTTTTTCATCCAACACCCCTCATCGCTGTGTTTATGAAAACAATATCAATATGTAGTTTTACCAATATTTTTCATGGGGCAAATCATAATGGAAATCTCACACCGCGAAATTTACGCCCTCGTAGACATTAATAACTGCTATGTGAGTTGTGAGCGACTATTTAATCCCAAACTTATTGGTCTACCAGTCGTAGTACTTTCTAATAACGACGGATGTGTTGTATCACGTAGTGAAGAAGCAAAAAATATGGGTATCAAAATGGGTATTCCATGGTATCAGATCGAACAAGAAGCTCTTCAAGCAGGTGTACACGTCTATTCAAGCAACTACACTTTATATGCTGAAATGTCACGTCGCTTTTTTTCAGTTCTTGGTGAGTTTTTCTCGCCCGATGATTTAGAAGCTTATTCTATAGATGAATGTTTTATTCGCCTTACCCCTTACCTTCAATCTCTAGATATTCATTCTTATTGTGTCAAAGTCGTAGAAACCTTAGAAGAATGGTTAAGCTTACCCTGTTGTATTGGCATCGGATATTCAAAAACTCAAGCAAAATTGGCCAATCACTATGCTAAAAAAATTAGAAGCTTTAATAGAATTTGTAATTTCACGACCTTAGATCCTTTACTTCTTGAAGACCTCATGCAATACACTTCAGTCAAAGAAGTCTGGGGAATTGGCTATCAATTAGTCAAACAATTACGGAGTTATGAGATTTATTCATGCTTAGACTTAACTTTTGCCAATGAGCATCATCTAGCAAAAGCTTTTTCTGTGGTTATGGCACGTACCATTCGTGAGCTAAAAGGCCAATCCTGTATTCAACTCGACGATCCTGCAATTGTCACCAAACGAATTTTAGCATCACGCAGTTTTGCTCAAGCTTTGTCCAGCATTGAGATTATTAAACAAGCGCTTATTTTTCATCTTAACCGGGCACATCGCCGTTTAATGAAACAAGAACAGCTCTGTGCATGCGTTCAAGTCTTGCTTTATGAAAAAATAGATAAACCACCTTATAAAAAAGCATCTTCTCAAGCGATAGGCTTAAATTATGCAACAGATGATTTATGCATATTAACAAAAGCAGCCATGCAGCAAATAGATGTTTTATATAAAGAAAATAAAAAATATATAAAGATTGGAGTTTTATTTTGTGGTTTGCATCCTCGTCAACATCATATTGATGATTTATGGCAACCTCTTGAGTTGATTCAGCAAAGACAACAATTAATGCAAACACTCAGCACAGTTCGTAACCGATTCGGTAGTCACTATTTACAAGTCGGTTATCATTCCCGTAATCCATCTTGGCACATGAAACAATGCCACCGTTCAAAAAATTATCTAACTCGATGGAATGAGCTATTAGTGATTGGAGAGAACTCTATAGCCGTTACACAAAATACATGAACTGTTTTTGTCAATTCAGTTTAAAATAAGCTCCATTAAATTACTTGAAATTTTGTCATTTTTTAACATTGCTAAATCATCGCAAAATTTACAATATATAAGCCGAATTTGGTATACCCTTTCTGCGACGATGAAAACAAATTATAAAAAAATTGTAGAAACATATGCCATAATAAGCAAACTTTGCAGACATCTTGCAAAGAATATTTGCAACTTTAGAGCTGGAGCAATCTGAATGAGTTCGACCATTTTGGTGATTCATGGACCGAATTTGAATTTGCTGGGAAAACGCGAACCAGAAGTATATGGTCATCTTACCTTAGATGATATTAACCAACAACTTATTAGCCAAGCTCAACAAGCTTCAATCACATTAGATACTTTTCAAAGCAACTGGGAAGGTGCCATTGTTGATCGTATTCATCAGGCACAAACTGAAGGCGTAAAACTTATTATTATTAACCCTGCTGCCCTCACCCACACTTCAGTTGCTCTACGTGATGCCCTACTTGGCGTTGCGATTCCATTCATTGAAGTTCATTTGTCTAATGTCCATGCAAGAGAGGCATTCAGACATCATTCTTATTTATCTGATAAAGCAATTGGCGTGATTTGTGGTCTAGGTGCAAAAGGCTATCGTTTTGCGCTCGATTACGCTATTGAAAAAATTCAACCATCTAACCCAAACTAGTTTAGGAATAGTCGCCCATGGATATCCGCAAAATTAAGAAACTCATCGATTTAATGATTGAGTCTGACTTGCAAGCGATCGAAGTTAAAGAAGGTGATCAATCAATCGCTTTAACTCGTCGCAATCCTGTCGTTGCTGCGGCTGGGGTAGCACTTCCGGCTGCTCCTGTTGCAGAAGCACCAGTTGCAAAAACACCGCGTGGAGCAGTTGAAACTTCTCCAATGGTTGGCGTGTTCTACGCTGCTCCAAGCCCAGGTGAAGCACCATTTGTTAAAGTAGGCCAAACAGTATCTGCTGGTGAAACTTTGGGTATTATTGAAGCAATGAAAATCATGAACCCAATTGAAGCAACTCAAAGTGGCGTGATTGAAGAAATTTTAGTGAAAAATGGTGAAGTTATCCAATTCGGTCAACCTTTATTCCGTTATCGCGCGTAATTACCCCGGGGACGTCTATGTTGCAAAAAGTTTTAATTGCAAACCGTGGTGAAATCGCTTTACGTATTACCCGGGCTTGTAAAACATTAGGAATCAAGACTGTTGGTATCTATTCAGATGCCGACAAGGATTTGATGCATTTACGTTTTGTTGATGAAGCAGTATGTATTGGTCCGGGCGCAAGTAGTGATAGCTATTTAAATATCCCGGCAATTATTACTGCTGCAGAAATTACCGGTGCTGATGCTATTCACCCGGGTTATGGTTTCCTTTCAGAAAATGCTGAGTTTGCTGAAATTGTAGAAAGCTCAGGCTTTACTTTTATTGGTCCACGTCCAGAACATATCCGCCTTATGGGGAATAAAGTTTCTGCGATTGTTGCCATGAAAAAAGCTGGTGTACCTACTGTACCAGGTTGCGACCATGCAGTAACCATCCACAATGCCTTGGCAGAAGCGAAAGAAATCGGCTTCCCGCTTATTGTTAAAGCGGCTTCTGGTGGTGGTGGTCGTGGTATGCGTATTGTTGAGCGTGTAGATACACTACTTGAATCAGTTCAAGCAGCGCAGCGCGATGCAGAAATGTGGTTCGGTGATGATACCGTTTACATGGAACGCTTCTTACAAAAACCTCGCCATGTCGAAGTTCAAGTTCTTGGTGATGGTAATGGTCATGCAATTCATTTATATGACCGCGACTGTTCATTACAACGTCGCCATCAAAAAGTACTAGAAGAAGCACCTGCACCAAACCTACCAGAGCAAGCTCGAGCTGATATTTTAGAAGCTTGTGTTCATGCATGTCAGTTGATGCAGTATCGTGGTGCTGGTACGTTTGAATTCTTATTTGAAGACGGTGAATTCTTCTTTATTGAAATGAATACTCGTGTTCAGGTTGAGCACCCTGTAACTGAAATGGTTACCGGTGTCGATATTATTGAACAACAGTTACGTATTGCTGGTGGCCTAGGACTAGAGCTTCAACAAGAAGATATCAAAGTTCAAGGACATGCAATTGAATGCCGTATCAATGCAGAAGATCCTACAACCTTCTTACCTTCACCAGGTAAAATTGAAAGTTTCTATGCGCCAGGCGGCGCTGGTATTCGTTTAGATTCTCATATCTACCCAGAATACAGCATTCCACCTTACTATGACTCTATGATTGCTAAATTGATTTCTCATGGTAAAGACCGTGAAACTTCAATTGCTCGTATGCGTCAAGCACTAGATGAAATGATCCTTACGGGAATTAAAACAAATATTCCTCTACATAAAGATCTTATTTTGCAAGATAAGAGCTTCTGCTCTCAAGCAATGGATATCCATTACCTTGAAAAACACTTGTTAAAGCAAGTCGAAGAAAAGAAAGCTGAAACTGCATAATAAAAAAAGCCTCTTATTTTTAAGAGGCTTTTTTTATATCTATAATTTTATGGTAATACCCGACGTAAAGTCGCAAAGCACTGCTCACCTTTAGCTGTTGAACAGAAATTGATTGTATGGTCGTTTTTCCACTGTACAAAATATTGTGAGACATCACCTGTTTGGTCTTGTTTCTGACCAGAGCAATCTACTTTATTATTATCAAATTTAATTTGCATTACTAAAGCGGCTAGCTGCTCTTTAGGGTCATCAGATGGTTGATATTCATAGATACCATAAGACCATTCCTGACCGCTTTTGATCACTACATCATTACTACTACGAAAGTTATAATATTCCACACATTTCTTATTATTTGGAATTTCCATTCCCCATAATCCCATAATTTCAGGGCGCGTAACAATACGTATAGCATTAGGATTACTTGCGGTCCGAACGGGTTGTTCAGCTGTCTGTTGAGTAGCCGTTTCTGCCACAGCTAAACCAGAACAAGCCCACAATAATCCAATAATATAAATATTTTTCATAGATTTATTAATCATTAAACGCATGAAGTTAAGTTAGCATATTTTTTGACAAAATCACTGCTCCATAACCATATAAAAACAATATTTTTCAACTGTAACGTGCCACAACAAGTCATCAAACAATTTTATATTTACTTGCTTTTTTCAATATAAATTCTTTGTTTTGCATGATCTCAAGCTTAGGTAGTTGAAGAATCGACTTGTTTCGGAAGCCACTTTACAAAGCACAAACCTAAGAGCACAACCACGCTGGCCCACATAAAGATGAGTTCACCAGAAAGAATTTTCCAGAAATGCCCAGCCAGAACACTACCGAAAGCTACACCTAACCCCCACATGGTACTATAAAGTGCTTGTCCACGCCCTTGCTGTCCAGCAGAAAAGTTTTGAAAAATAACTCTCATTGCGATCAAGTGAAATAAACCAAAACTAAAGGCATGTAAGCACTGCGCAAAAAGTTGACCAATAAAATAATGTGAAAATACTGCAACTAGCATCCAACGTATGCTCGTCACTAGCAGACACACTATCACTAAGCTGCGCCACGAAAAACGTTGAAAAATCTTTGAGGCAATTGAAAACATAAAAATTTCAGCAAAAACGCCCATGGCCCATAAAAATCCAATTTCAGTCGTACTGAAATTCAAAGATCTCAGAAAATTACTATAAAAACTATAAAAAGGCGCATGTGAAAAAAGTAGAATAAATTCAATTGCAAAAAATGCAGCCACTGTTGGGCGCTTAAGAACAGGAAGTAAAGGTTCTAAATATTTTTGGGAAGTAGGCGCGCTATCAGGTTCGCGGATTGTGAAAGACCAAATAAACGCTAGAGACGCGATAATTAATAGTAAAATTGGGAGCATTGAAATATGCACTATTTCTAAAATAGCCCCAATAGTGAATACCCCAACGATAAACCCAACCGATCCCCACTTACGAATTTTGCCGTAGAGTTTAGCTTTTTGATCACCCAACCAAAATAAAGTCACTCCCTCAAATTGAGCTAAAATCGCATTTTGAAAGAAACTAAAAATAAGCATAAGCAAAGCAACTGATTGAAAAGTATTTGGCACTATAAAAATAGCCAACCATATACATGACTCCATCCAAGTTGCTATCCGAACAAGCAACATCCGCTTACCAGATTTATCAGCAATCCAACCCCAAACTAAAGGCGCAAAAAAACGAGTTACAATCGCAATTGATGATAAAACACCAATTTCTTGATAATTAAACCCCTCATCTTGAAGATATAAATTCCAATACGGCATGAATGTGCCCACGATGGAATAGTAAAAGAAGTAGAATCCACCAAGTCGAGTTTGGATAGTAAGTGGTTGAAACAATTTATAAACCTTTGTATTTTGATGAGGTTAAAATTCGGGATAGCTGTCACGCATGTAGCCATTTGTCTTTAGTACTACTAAGCATCCACAAATTTCGATTCGTAGATTCACCGAATAAAATACAATTAAACATATCAGAGCATCTCAGCCTTTCAATTTTAACACTTTGTTTTCCAATACAAATCATTAAATTATTGAGAATCGACTTATCTCTATAAGTATTTTTTATTGATAAGAAAGAATAAATAAAGAAAAGAGAACTGTAATTTAATTTGTACAATCTGTTAACTTGTGTAAAAATACATTTAATATTCATAAGGTATATATTTATCAGATGTTTTTTCTTATTTTTTTAATTTGTCTTTTTCTGTTTTTACTCATCTTGAAACAACATTACCGCTAACCACTTATCACCCCTACTTTTTTAAAAACCTAGCTGCTTCTTTTAAATTAGAACAATTAAACACCAAATTTATAGACCACTTTTTAAATGCTAAGTGTTCAACTCAAATCCTAAAAATATACTCAACATAAAATTCCAATAAATTCTTAATAAGTTACTGTAACAACTATCGCATCTGAGTAATTACCCGGAGCTGTTGAAATAGTGGTACCTTGCGGAATTTTTCCATAGACATTTGTACCCTGAGAATTGCCCGAACCTGTTTTAGAAACACCTCCAGAACCTCCAACTGCGCTTACACCACCGGTAGTATCCCATACCGCGCTATAATTCGAGTTCTGATATAACTGATACGGGATGTATTGACCACTACCATTTGTCATCTGCCTAAAGCCACCAGCAATACGGTTATTCCCATCCCCCAAATAAATACTATATGGCAGTCCATTATTACAGGTCGTATTTACCACTCCTTGAGCTGTATAATCACGAGTAGTCTTACCAATATCATTAATATTTCCAAAATCGACATTTGATGTTGAATCTATTTGACACAAACTTGGCACAACATAATTAGCAGTTATAGTGGTATTACCCGAGTCCCAACCTCCACCACTATCGCCCTCACACACAGTGCTAGAGCTTGCTTGCATGTCCCAAAATAGCTGAACCGTACCAGTATAAGTTCCTTTAGGGTATGCCATGAGCGACCCTGTACGAGCTGGTACTTTTATATTTACAGAGTAACTAATAACATTATTTGAAGCGACTGTTCTTACTGGACCATACCAGATATTCGAATTTTGATTAGTGGTAGAAGACCCTGCTCCACCTACAGTTGCTGTGACGGTGTAAGGTAATGAAACATTATTATTACTACTCGTTGTTCCAGTAAAGACGGTTTTCATACACATATAACCTGAAATTTCTGGTGTTGTACGTCCCCCATAACAACGTATTGTTCCTGTGTATGTCAGAACTGCATCATTGTTAATTGTTGCGGCAGTATATGTGTATGTACCAGAAGTTGTCCCTGTAACTGTGCAACTTGCATGGGCAGAGTTAAAAAATGTAAAGATTAGGCATAACAGACTCATTCCCAAAAAATATTTCAGGATAAATGAAAGACCTTTAAAAGTTGTCGGCTGGTTAAAGCTAGCAATATTTATCGACATACATAAGGTCCCAATTTTTTAGCACTGTATTGCTTATTTTCATACGCAAAATCAACTTGGCATGAACCATGATCTAGAAGATCGATTTCAAGTTTGTTTTGCTTTAATAGGTTTGGAATAAACACTTCACCGTCGTACCCAACCATCCCATCTTGCTGACCATTAATTCGAACGGTATAACCCGGCATTAACGGTGAATTTTTTTGATCAACCAGTTTCACCAACCCTGAAATAACCTGATGAGCACCGAAGTCGACCAAAGTTCCTTGACGGTAACCCACAAACGCTGTCTGATTCGTAGAGCTAACTTCCCACTCTAAAGGTAAATATGATGGGTCTAGGTAGACATGATGAGACATGTAGGGTCTTAAATTTGCAATTAAGAATCGGCCAGACTTATCGGTCGCACCTAAATTAACACCACCATTTATAATTTGGCTTTGTGGCCCAGCATTGGTCACAACTGCATAGCCGTCGCCAATTTCATTGGCCGCAAAGATACGTCCCGCCGCCGCAACCAGTGATCCTGTCGCCGAAACTGCAACCTGATCGTTGTCTCCAAATCGGTTATAGCGTCCTGTCAGGTAAGCTGCCCGTGCTCGGTAAGAGGCATAAATCGAGGCATTGTTTTCTTTTGCATCCTGATCTCGCTCAACATAACCACCCCAGCCAAATGAACCAATTTGTGGTTCTGACAAACCGAATATTTCTTGGCGATACCGTAGGCTACCGCTGTCACTAGATACACTCGTGATCGCATTCACTTTACTGGACGGGGGATATCTCAGCGCAAAGTAAATCCCATAGTCCTTATGATTTTCATAATCTTTATACGCTGATGCATAAAAGCCCCAGTTCTTGTCCAGACTTCCACTTAAATTGGTAGACAGTAACTTATAGGAGTTATCGCTATATTTAATCTGGTTATAGCCCAGATAAACTCCATAGCCTGCATAAAAGTTATAGTTAACCCCCGCCCTAAAAATCTCATCTGCCAATGCACTGTAGTTCAGGTAGTTTTGTGACTCGGCATTGATCTGGTTATCTTTTAAATATCTCACTTGAGACACACGGGCAAGGTCAAAATAGTTATCAAATACTTTGCGGTAACTGGTGTTAAATGAAATGTTCTTACTGATGCGCCCTTCTAAACCCAGCAAGGCAGAATAGCCGTTTTCATCTTTATACTGGCTCGCTGCGATGTCAGCATTAATTACCCCAATACCCAAAACATTCTTGGCAAATCCTGTGCCGAGATTCGACAGGCCATCTGTTGAAGCCTCTGCACCGCCGCTTAAGGTCAGTGAGTTGCTGTAGCCGTATCGAATCGCACCTGAGGCAAAGGTGGCATCGTCATAATCATTTGAATACAACCCATAGTTGTAGCGTGGAACCCCCACATCTACTGAAAACTCATTAATGCCTTTTGCCAGAATCTTGGAGGAAAAATAGTACGGCTTTTTGGTAATGCTCTGCTGTCCCGTTGCATCGGTAGTCACAAGTGTGACTTCATTTCCCGAAATAAATGG